>JBKHFT010000075.1:0-15044 GCA_046540055.1 Alkalispirochaeta sp. | reverse complement strand
ACCTGCGGCGCCGGCCCCTCGGGCCGAGACGGGGAGTCACCCGAACCTGCGGCGCTGGACGATCGCGACGAGACGGCGGCTCCACCCCCGGGGCAGTCGGGGCCCCACCACCGCCCACACCGTAGGACCAACACCGATCGGCGCTACCGGCCTGCCTCGATGTATCGCCCGCAGGATCTGGCCGGCGACGCGGTCCGCTGTAGGAAGGCGGCCGAGTCTGCGCGCATCGATCCCGGCGGACCGGTGGAAGTCGCTTGCGAACGGCCCCGGACAACACGTGACGACCCGGATTCCATCGTTCCGGACCTCTTCGGCGATCGCCTCACCCAGAGCAAGAAGCCACCCTTTCGCAGCGTAGTAGGATGCCATCCATGGCCCGGGAGTGAAAGAAGCGACGGACGCGATATTACAGATCGTCGGTGGAAAAGCGGAATTGGTATGTGGACCGGCGTTCTCGCCGGACCTCCGGCTGGAACGGAACAGCTCGATCCCCCATCGAATGATCGCCGCGGGGGCGTCGATATTGAGCCGAATCCGGTGGTGCAGTTCTTCTTCCGTCTCGTCTGCGAAGGGACCATGTACACCGTTTCCCGCATTGTTGACGATGAGACTGATAGATGAGGGTGTGATATCCTCCCGGGCGAGCCCGGCCTCGATTTCGGGGATGAGGCGGTGTGTCGCGGCAAGATCCAGGGGCAGGACAACGACGCGTCGCCGGTACTCCCGGATGATCTCCATTGCCAACTCGTCGAGAATCCGCCGACGCCGCGCCACGAGGACGAGATCGTACCCCTCCCGGGCAAGACGCCACGCAAGAGCACGCCCCAGACCGGAAGAAGCGCCGGTGAGGAGGGCTGTACCGACACCGGAGTAATTGGCCCCGGCGCCCGTGCGATCTTCCGCCGCAGATCGTGGATCGTTCGAAGCGTCTCCTCTACCCCTATGCCGGAACATCGCCGATCCGTCCCCGGGGGAGCACCAGTGCGATCTTCGTACCCTCGCCGTTCCCCGTTTCGAGGGTAATCGTTCCGCCGTGGGCCCTGGCGATCAACTGCGCCGTGTATGCTCCGAGCCCGGTTCCTTCCCTCTTTCCGTAGGTCACGTACGGGTCGAACAGACGATCCCGGATCTCCTCCGGAACATCCGCGGCGTTTCGCACTTCAATCGTTACAAACGCTCCCGACGTGGAGCTCCCTTCAAATTCATCTACTTCAACCACCACCTCCGAACCCGCTTCACTCGCCTCGAGCGCGTTTCGGACCAGATTGGTCAGGGCGTCGTGGAGGAACTCCGCATCGCCCCAGAGCTCGACATCGTACGTCTCCTGCAACGGGCGTCCGCGGTACCGGGTCACTATCTCGACCCGGTATGCAACGCGAACATCCCGGATCTCCCGCACCACATCCCGGACGAGTTGGACCACGTTGATTCGCGATCGTTCGATCTCGTAACGCCCCTGCTCCATCCGCGTATACGCCAGGGAATTGTCGATCCGGTTCCGGGCGCGACCCGCCGCTTCATGGATCAGTCGAATGAACTCGAGGTACCGTTCGTCAAGGTCCTCCTGGAGGAGAAACCCCGAAGCGGTGCGTATTCCGTCGATCGGATTGCGAAGGTCGTGTTGAAGAACCCGTTCCACATTGTCCCGGATGTACTCGAGACGCCGTCGCTCCTCAACCTCGTGCTGCAGTCGTTCCCGGTTCTCGACGATCTCGGAGATATCGATCACGAAGGTGATCTTCTTTGGTTCGTCCTTTGCGTCGACGACGTAGGCGGCACTCGCGAGAATCGGTATCCTCCGTCCCTCCTTCGTGACGATAGCCCACTGCCCCGACAGTTCGTATCGGCGTCCCATGAATTTATCGTGAAGATCGGAAAGCTCCGTCCGTGTTTCATCCGGAACTACCAGCGTGAAGTGACGCCCGGTGAGCTCGTCCAGAGGGTATCCGGTGAGTTCCTGGTACCGCGGATTCGCGTACTCGTAATAGCCCCCGTCGTTGGTAATACAGATCGCAACGGGGGTGGAATCGATAATAAGCCGGTCTCGGGAGTCACTCTCCTTCGCTACCGCGAGAATCGCGGCGTTCAGCGCGTCCAGCTCCGTCCCCAGCTCACGCTCCGACTCGGAGAGGGTGGCAGCATCGATACCTGCGGCTTCAGCAAAGGAGGTGTACCTACCGGTTCGGATCCGCCGCACAAGGTCGGTAACCCGGGAAAGATTCAATCGGTCCATACGAATTTTCCCGAATGATACACCACGATGCAGGGAGAGAAAAGTCGTGTTTTCCGTGGCGGCACCGGGGTGGGTCGAACCTGCAACGACAGGAGGGGCGGACGCCCGGCGTACCTCGACGGGCACGCGCCGCTTGAGTCGGGTCGAACCCGCCACGACAGGAGGAGCGGACGCTCGACGGCGAGGGTTCGGTCGTCTCCCGGTCAAACCCCGAGTTCGTGAATCGCGATCCCCGGTCCCCGTTCCGCTTCGAGTTCCGCCAGCCCTTCTCGCCCCCCCAGTACCGCCACCGACGCCTCGGAAAATCGATCGAGGAGGATCTCCGCCACCGATCGTATCTCCTCGGGAGTAACGCTTCTCAAGAGATCACGGTTCTCCTGCCGGAGTTCGTCGGTGATGTCGTAAAGGCGACGACGGAAATCGACGTATCCCGCATCCCGCGGAGTGAGGGGACGGAGCTCCCGACCGAGCATGCTTACTTTGGCGAGCTCGAGCTGCTCCTCCGGGAGCTTTTCGGCGGCGAGCGCCTCGAGGGCGCTTCGGTACGCATTGAGGGTGACCGCGGTATGGGGATCGCGATAGCTGGCGAAGCTGAAGACACCCTCGGTGGTACGGCTCGAGGCGAACGCGCCGTAGGCTCCGCCTTTCATACGGATCTGCTCCCAGAGAAGCCCCGTTCTGAGGATATGGGCGAGCAGATCCTGCGCGGCGGCACCATCTTCGCCGTACCTGATCGCCGGCAGCGTGGCGGTGACGTACGCCACTGTCGACGACCCGAGAAGGTACTCTACCGGGGGGCGTCCGGGAGCGGCGGCAGGAGTGATTCCCCGGGTACCACGATCGGTGTCGGCAGAGCGGGACGGATCAACCCCGGGATCGGATCCGGCGTTTCCGGGTCCTCCGGTTCGACGTGCCGTCAGCGTCGCGTAGACCTCGGGGATCCATTCCAGAACCTCCTTGATCCCGTCATCCCCGGCGGTCACGTTGATCTGGAGGCGCCGCGGGTCGGTGAGCGCCGTAAATAGCGCTGCGAGATCGTTTCCGAGCTGTTCCGGTGCCGCGCCGTCGAGCTCTCCGGCGAATCGACCGAGGTGCTCCACCTGGGTCACCCCGTTGATCTCCTCCTCCAGGCGGCCCAGACCGTGGAGCCCCGCCGCCGATCGTAACCCCGCGAAGTAGTGTCCACTCGGGATCAGGGCGCTGAGCATCTCTTCCCGGAGTTCGTCGACGATCTGCTCGAGGCGGCGGGTATCGCTGAAATCAATCTCCCGGATGATCCGGTTCAGAAGATCGAGACCTTCCCGGGTGCTGCGTTCGAGGGTACGGATTCGAAAGGTAAGGAGGCGTCGCACCTTCGAGAGATCGCCGTACCGCGTCTGCTGTCCGACGAACGCCGAGAGCCCTCCCGTCTTCAGGTTGATCTCGTGGTTCAACGCGTCAAAAGGGAGCCCCGGGAGACCGCTCTCGGTGACCGCCGCTCCCAGCAGATTGAGGAGCGACTCCTCCCTCGGCGAGAGTTCACCAAAATCGAACGCGAGGTCAACGTAGACAATTCCGTTTGTGAACTCGTGGTGCCGGTATACCGGAACACCCTCCGACGACGTCTCCACCTCGCACTCGATCTTCCGAACCTCCCGGGGGATATCCGCGAGATGCAGGAAGGGAATCTTCTTGAGGTCCTCCGGATCGTCCGGCGTCTCCTGGAGTCGGCGCAGGGCCGCGGTATCCCTTTCGATCGCGCTACGCTCGTCCGGTGACATCGACGCGGCTTTCGACGCGAGTTCCCCTTCCAGCGCCTCGTGTTCCCGGACCGACTGCTTCGGGTCGGGGCGCACGATCACCGTGCTTCGATGGGTATTCCCCAGAAGCAACTCATCGACAAGGGATTCAAAGAAGCGGGGGGTACCTTCTACCCGCCGCCGGAGGTCGGCGATATCCTCGCTGAACCCGAGGGCGTCGACGGGAGCACCTCCGTACATCCACGATCGGAGTACGCGACGAAGGGCACGCATCCCGTTGGGACCGCTCTTCAGTTCACGATTCCGGAACTCCACCCGCCTGAGCGCGCCTTCCACGAGGTCCGCCGGAATCCCGTCCCGCACCAGGGCGCTCAGGGTGTCGAAGATCACCTGTTCGATCGCGTCGGTGGACTCCGGATCGGTCCCGCGAAGTCCCGCGGAGAAGACCGCTTCCCGAAGATCGGTCTCCAGTCCGTAGAGAGGCGACAGATCCTGCCCGAGGCCCGAATCGATGAGCGCCTTCGTGAGGGGCGATCCGCTATGTCCGAGGAGGATCTCCGTCATGACCGATGTTGCCAGGAGTCGGCGCGTCTCGGTCACCGGGAACAGGAGCCAGTTTACCGTCACCGACGAGCGTCGTTTCAGATCCTCCACGCCGTCAAGGGGGTAGGTCGTCTCGACCCGTCGCGGTGCGTCCCATCGCGGCTGTGCCGCGATCGGATCCGCCGCTACCCCGACATCGAAACGGGAGAGGAACTCGTCGTCGAGAAAGGAGAGGTACTCTTCCGTCGGGATATCGCCGTACAGAACGATCCGCACGTTCTCGGGATGGTAGTACCGTTTGTGAAACGCGACGAACTGCTCGTAGGTCAACGCGGGTATCGCCGCGGGATCGCCACCGGAGTCGTGGCGGTAAATCGTGTCGGGGAAGAGGGACTGAAGACACTTCTCTGCGGCAACCGAATCGTGGCTCGAGTAGTTACCCTTCATCTCGTTGTAGACGACGCCGGTCAGTTCGAGGGTATCGTCCTCGCGGAACTGCAGCCGATGTCCCTCCTGCCTGAAGAGTTCGCGCTTCAGAAGGGGAAAGAAGACGGCGTCACCGTAGACCTTCATCATGTTGAACAGATCCCGCGCCACCGGGCTCGCCGCAGGATAGACCGTTTTGTCCGGGTAGGTCATCGCGTTGAGAAAGGTGTTCACCGAGCCTTTGAGGAGCTGGAGGAACGGGTCTTTCACGGGGAACTGTTCCGATCCGCTCAGGACGGTGTGCTCGAGGATGTGGGCGACCCCGGTGGAATCCTCGGGAATCGTTGCGAAGGAGAATGCGAACATGTTTTCCGGATCGGCGTTCCTGATATGGAACACCTGGGCTCCACTCTTCGAATGGCGAAAGAGGAGCCCCTCCCCGTCGTAGTCGGGAAGATCCCATCTGTTCAGCTGGATGTAGGCGTTGTGCATGAAATGTGACTCTCGGTATCGGTACGGTTTGGAGCCGCGTCAGTCGTTGACACGTTCGACGTATTCGCCGGACTCGGTGTTGACCCGGATCTTGTCTCCGGACTTGATGAAGATCGGAACCTGAACCGAGAGCCCCGTCTCGACGACGACCGTCTTGGTAGCACCCGTTACGGTATCACCTTTTACCGCATCCGGCGCGTCGGTTACGGTAAAGACCATCTTCATCGGGATAACCACGTCGATCGGCTCCGCTTCCCACATGATGATCCGGTACTGGTCTCCCTCTTTCAGGTACGGTCCCTTTTCGCCGAGGACCGTCGCGGAGATCTCGAACTGGTCATACGTCTCGATATCCATGAAGTGAAAGGACTCGCCGTCGACGTAGAGGTACTGCCCGTCCCGGTCGTAGACGTTCGCCTCTTCGACGTTATCACTGGTCTTGATCGTCTCTTTCAGAACCGAACCGTTCTTTGCGTTCTTGAGCTTGCACCGGGTAAAGGCCGCACCCTTCCCGGGGTTCACAAATTCCCGCTCTGCAACGAGATACGGGTCTCCTTTGAAGAGGATGTACATCCCCTTTTCGATCGCTCCACCTTTAATCATTGTCGTATCCTTCCTTGTTTTCCGTATATGGTTGAGTGAATCGCTATCCTACCGAAAAAGCGGAAAAGAAATAACCCTCTCGATCCGTTCCTCTCCGAGAAGGTGCATCACCAGTCGGTCGACCCCGAGAGCAACACCGGAGCAGCGGGGAAGGAGTGACTCCCCTGCGAGGTAATCGGCATCTACCGGGTGAACGACCCGCGCCGTTGATTCTTTTAGAGCGCGCTGCCCGGCGAAAAACGAACGGATCCGTTCCGGTGACGTCTCCTCACCGAAGCAGTTCGCCGTCTCCAGCCCTCCGAGATACAGCTCCCACCGGTCCGCCCAGGGCGTCCCGGGGATATCTCTCGCTAAAGTGGGTACTATCGAGGGGTACCGGGTGAGAAAGACCGGACGGTCCGTCGGAAGCTCCGGTTCCACGAAGGTGAGAAAGTCGTGGTGGAACCGTTCTTCCCGTTCCGCAGCTCCGTCCCCGACAACGCCGTCCCGGGCGAGGATCGCCTCGAGGTCGACCCCGGCGTAGCGATCAAATGCTTCGGCAACGGTGATCACCAGAGGCTTCGCCGTGATCCCCAGAGCGAGAAGCAGCTCCCGGGTGATCTCGAGGGAATCGTCGCCGTCGGCATCGACGGTATAGTACTCGAGCATCGTGAACTCCGGGTTGTGATGGGGGCCGATGCTCTCGGCGTTGCGAAAACTGTGGGTGATCTCGTAAAGACTGCCGCTCCCGGAAGCGAGGAGTTGTTTCAGATAGTATTCGGGTGATGGTAGCAGATAGAGCGGCCGGGGGTGTTCGTTTCGGTATTCCGGCGGAAGAAACTCGGTCTCGAAGAGCTCAATATGCGCCTCCGGGATCGGTCGTTCAGCGAGGTGCGGGGTCTCGACGGCAAGATACCCGTGATCGTCAAAGAACCGACGGATCTCCGAGACGATCTGCGCCCGGTGTCGCAACGTTTCGATCGTGGTCATTGAGAGACTTTATCCGCTCCGCTTGGCAGGGTAAACAGAGGGGAGTATGCTGTAGGTATGCTCGACCACGAAGACCGTGAGTGGACCAAAAAGTTTGGTGAATCCTACCTGGAATACAAACCCAAAGAAACGCACCTCGACGAGGAGCAGATCAATCGCCTCGAAGAAGAATTTTTCGAAGACGCGAAAGATCCCTACGCACCCCGCAGCCCCTACAGCGCACTCGACGAGCTTCCCGACTCTCCGGAGGATTCGTGACGCTCCGGATCGGGGAACTTCCGGACAGACGCGGAACCGGCTCGTTCAAATGGGACCTCGCCGGTCCCGATGAGATTCCGCTGTGGGTAGCGGACATGGACTTTCCCGTGGAGCCCCGGATCGTCGATGCGATGCGAAGGCGACTGGAACACCCCGTGTTCGGGTACAGCTCCGTCCCCGCCGCATATCCCGAAGCGTTCCGCCGATGGCAGAAAGAGCGTAACCGATGGGAGATCGACCCCGATCATCTGCTGGTGATCCCCAGCGTCATGCAGGGTCTCGCGGTTGCGATCGAAGCGTTTACTACGGTCGGTGACCGGATCGGTGTCCTTTCCCCGGTCTATTTTCCGTTCTACGACGCCGTCGAGGAACTCGGGCGTCGGATCGTACGGCTTCCTTTGATGATCGAAGAGAACGATCGGGGACGGAGGTATCGGATCGATCACCAGTTGATCCGGGAGCAGGCCCCGACATTGTCGATGATCCTCCTCTGTTCTCCCCACAATCCGGGGGGGCGCGTGTGGAGCGCCGAAGAACTCATGGACCTGACAAAGATCGCCGCCGACGCGGGAGTACCGGTGATCTCGGACGAGATCCACTCGGACCTGGTCTTTCCGGGAGAGCGGTTCACCCCGTGGCTCACCGTCTCCGAAGGAAGCGGCGATGTAGCCCTCCTGGCGCCGAGTAAGACGTTCAACATCCCCGGCCTGCCCACGGCGTGGGCGGTAGTTCCCGATCCGGAAACGAGAAAGACCCTGGCTGCGGCGCTCCATGCACGGATGCACAAGCTCTCGAACCTTCTCACGATGGAAGCGGCCCTCGCGGCGTACCGCGCCGGGGGACCGTGGCTCGAAGAGACCCGTGCTACCCTGTCACGCCACTTCCGGTTTGTCACGGAGACCCTCGCGAAAGAAACCGGCGTCACGGTGTTTATGATGGAGGGGACGTTTATCGCCTGGATCGACCTCCGGGAACGGTGGGGGCTGCCGGTGAGCGACCGTTTCCCCGCTGCGGAGGGCCGCCGGGGACCGGACCACTCCCGTTCGCGGCGGTTCGGTACGTTCGCGCGGAAACACGGTGTGTGGCTCTCGGATGGCTCCCAGTTCGGTCCTGAGGGTGACGGATTTATGCGTCTCAACTTTGCAACCTCCGGCCAACGCCTCACGACGGGCATCGAACGTCTCGAAACGGCGATCGCGGAGTTTGACCCGCGGTGACCGACATAACGCCCCACCCGACGGCGATCGGATGGAGCGACGCCGAGTCCCGGTCGGTGATTGCCGTTGTGACGGCGCTGCCGGAAGAGCGGGAGGGCATCAGGACCGCCCTCAGGACCTCCGTCCCTCCCGGAAAGGGGACTCGGACGGAACCGTTCCCGCAGACCTCACCAGATACTCCCGAGGGCGGTACCGGGTGGTACGGTATCGACGATCGCGGCGCCGGTATCGAGATCATCTTCCCCGAAGAGCACCGCATCTCCGGCATCGGTCTTCCCCTCGCCCTTGTCGCTACCGGAGCGGGGAAAGTCGCCGCCGCGGCTGGTCTCGCGGAGCTCTTCCACCGCGTTCGCCCGCATCTGCTTCTTTGCGGAGGGATCGCCGGCTCCCTCGATCCGGAACTGAACCCCGGATCCAAGATGATCGCCGAGCGATGCTGGTACTATGACCGGGACGCCACCGCGGCGCGGCTATCCTTCGGCGCGGTCACCCGGAACGGTCCCGACCGATTCGAGTTTCCCGAAGCTGCCGCCCTCGCCGTGCGCCTCGGATGGCGTTCCGGGACGATCGCCACGGGAGACAGCGTCGTGACCGCCCGTCTCCGGGACGCACTGCCCCGAAAGTGGCGGAATCGACTTGCCGAATCGTCTCTGGTAGATATGGAAAGCGCGGTATGGGCGGAGCTCGCCGATGAGCACGGGATCAAGACGGTGATATGCCGCACCGTCTACGATGTGATCGGATACCAACCTTCAGTCCCGCCGGGAACCGACCGGACCATCGGCTTCCGCGAGGCCTGCGTCCGTTCCGGCGAGGCCCTTGTCGCGGTTCTTCGCGAGTTCCCGGGATCTCTGTAGAGCGCCTGCTGGAGCATCGCGAAGGAGGGAGCGCCCCTCAGCGATCTTTGTGGGAAGCGCTCGATTCTGTGCACGCAGTAGAACTGCTCGGATTCCATCGTGTCCGGGGATGCATTTCAGCAGAGTCTACGACGTTGGAGATCTCCGGATCTACTTCAATCCCGCGGCAAACTCCCGGGCGATCTCCCGCCAGAGCCCTCCGCGATACCAGCTCGACATATCACGCAGGAGCTGCGCGTAGAGCTTGAAGTATGCTTTGGCGGCGTCATCGTCGGAATCTTTCCGCTTCATCAGCTCCCGAAAATCGGGGTGTTCCGCTACCCATCCCTGTACTCGCTCGTGAGCGGCCGCGGGACGTTCGATCCATCGGAACAGCTCACGGACCACCTCCCCGTTATCGTGGAGGACCGATACCGTCGGGATGTGAGTTGTCCCGTCATCGACGTACCACTGTTTCAGATCGGTGAAAACGCTCTGTCGGAAGATGCGGATCGGTACGCCGATCGTTTCGGCGAGACGGGAAATATACGGAACCGTTACGGCGCTATCACCGCACCAGTCCTCGGTTACGACGACGATCTTTACGAGAGAAGCGAGTGTGGACGAGGAAGCGACAGCCGCCGAGGACGCGGTAACGTGCGCGGAGGCGGCAGCGGGCGCGTCGTGTCCCAGACTCGTTTGAAGGGCATCGGCGACCGCTGCCGCGTCCTCGGGAGTCACGGAAATGTCACGGTAGAGGTTCTGCACGAAGTGCCGGTAATACTGCAGGGACGGAAAATACTCTTCCGGAACGACCCCTTCGGGCCAGACCGCGTTCAACTCGGGGTAATACATCGGGGTACTCCTCTATCGGCGACGCTATACGTTACGAGGTTCAGGACGTCTAATACGTCCAGGTCAACCCCGCCTGCACCGCGACGTACGGTTCGCCGTCGGCGAGGGAATAGTACCGGTGATCGAGATACCCACCGAGGATGCCGACGAGGTTGAGCGCCGGGCCATCCCCACCGAAAAGATCAGGCGCACTCCACACGGACATGAGGGAGACGCGCTGCCATTCCGGATCGCCCATATCCACACTGATCAGGGAGTAATCGACGCCGACCAGAAACTGCCGTGATTCCCGCGCGAAGGGGGTGTCCCAGAGCACCACCGCGCTGTTGAGGAGCTGCCACTCCCCGTTTTCCTGGGCAACGTCGCCGAGAGGTTCGTAGAACCAACCTGACTCGTCGTCCTTCTCCTGCATCTCGACGCGACGAAACGTCACCGAATCAAACGCGACGAAGGGGCCGGCGGCGATCTTGAACCGCGGGTTCACTTCGATCATCGTGCCGGTCCGGGTGAAACGGTCGAGGTCCCCGGAGGGACCGTAGTTGACGTCGGGCCCCTCAAGAGGAGCGTACCCGTTCCCAAGACCGTCGAACATCTGCCGCAGAACGAACCGCGCCCGGACGTCGGCAAGGGCGATCGGCTCGAAGTACACTTCACCACCCACATCATCAAACGCGGGTGTCAATCTGTTGACCACCGCAGCTTCTATCTTTGCGCTATCCCAGAGGACTCCCTCGAGATTGCGGTACAGCGGTACCTGCAGCGAAAGTTTACTCTGAAGGCCTAACCCCACCGGGTTGTAGCTCGTACCGAGCTGTTGACTGTGAATGACGGCACGTTCATCCCAGTCGAAGGCAGCAATCCCGGGGACCACCAGCAGGACGAGACCGACAAACAGAACGATTCGGCTTAAACGACGTGTATTATCCATAGCGTATATACGGTACACTGACTACCGTGAATATGTCGAGCTGGAACGGTCGTTCGGCGCTCCAACAGATTCCCTATCCCGACGCCGACGGGATGGACCGGGTTATCACCGATATCTCCCGATACCCACCGTTGGTATTCCCCGGAGAGGTGGATGAACTGCGGGGCCACCTCGCTCGCGCCGTCGACGGAGAGGTCTTCGTCCTTCAGGGTGGAGACTGTGTCGAGCGTTTCCGTGACTGCACAGCCCACCGCATCGGAGACCGGATCAAGATACTTCTCCAGATGAGCGTCGTTCTGACCTACGCCGCAAAGATGCCGGTCCTGAAGATCGGCCGGATCGCGGGACAGTTCTTCAAGCCCCGTTCAGCGGAGACGGAGATCATCGATGGCCGGGAGGTACTGACCTACCGGGGGGACCCGGTCCACCGCTACGATCCGGGACCCGACGGTGCGGGACGCCTTCCGGACGCGGAGCGCCTCCGGGAGGGGTATTTCCACGCAGCGGCAACCCTCAACTACATTCGGGCGATGCTCTCCGGTGGATTCGCCGACCTCCACCACCCCTCGCAGTGGGATCTCGCATCGATGAGGGACACCCCGCAGTGGGAGAGCTATCGGCACATCGTCGACCGGATCCTCGACGCGATCCAGTTCATGGAATCCTTCGGCGGGGTAAACCAGGAATCGGTAGGGAACATCCGCTTTTTTACCAGTCACGAGGCGCTGCATCTTCCCTGGGAGGAAGCACTCACCCGCACCGACGGGGGACGGAGGTACAACCTCTCGGCCCATACCGTCTGGCTCGGTGCGCGAACCGCGGATATCGACGGCGCCCACGTCGCGTACCTCGCCTCCATCGCCAACCCGATCGGGATCAAGATCTCACCGGGGACGGAACCGGACCACCTGGTTCGACTCCTGGAGCGACTCGACCCGGATCGCATCCCCGGAAGGATCGCGCTGATTACGCGACTCGGTGCCGACGCCGTCGCCGAGCGCCTGCCACCGCTGATCCACGCCGTCGCCGCGACGGATCACCGGGTTCTCTGGATGGTCGACCCGATGCACGGGAACACGGAAAACACCGCGTCTGGACGTAAGACCCGCCGCTTCGAGGCGATCCTCGATGAACTGAGTCGGAGCTTCGCCGTCCACGAGGCGGAGGGCGGTCGGGTGGGTGGTGTCCATTTCGAATTGACCGGCGACAACGTCACCGAGTGCGTCGGCGGTGCGATCCCCCTCGGAGAGGACGACCTTCACCGCCGGTACGAAAGCTACTGCGATCCCCGTCTCAACTACACGCAGAGCATGGAAACCGCGTTTCTGATGGCATCCCTGTTGCGGCGCTGACAGGCGTGCAGCGCCTACGGACGGATACGGGTAGCGCCCCTCGTGGCCGGCTTCGACACTATCGCCGGTGAGCTCTCGGGTCGGGTTGCACCACCTGATGACTCCCGTTGACTCCCGTTGACTCCCGGCGCCACCCCGCGCCCTCTACACCGTCAGTTCGATCACCCGATCAAGGCGCAACCTGATCACCGCGATCGTCACAACGATCACTACCAGACCGAGAGCGTACGCCCCGGCAAGGATCATATTCGTATATCGTTTCATTCTTCGCCCCTTTCCGAATCGTGTTCTCGCCGCCGTTCCCACAGCGCGGACACGTCGTTCATCGAGTACCCGATCATCTCCATCGTTTCGAACACCCCCGGCAGTACATTCCGTTCGAATTCGCTCCGGCGACGATCGAGGGAACGCTTTTTCCCGCCGGATGCAACGAAGTAACCGACGCCCCGCTGATTGTAGATCACCCCGGTATCCTGGAGCGTCGCGTAGCTTCGCTGCACCGTGTTCGGGTTGACCCCGAGTTCCACCGCAAGCTCCCGTACCGACGGTACCCGGGCGTCTTCATCCCACCGTCCGGTGAGGATCTGGTCCTCCACATACTCGACGATCTGCTGGTATATCGAACGTCCTTCGTGAAACCGCACTCTACCCCTCCGTTTCCCGAAGTCGCAGGATCGCGAGACTCCAGAAGAGGAGTACGGTTGCGACCCCTGCGATCATCTGTACCATTTCAGGATTCTGGAGGTAGAACGGCGCGATCTCACGCCACATCTGCGGAGTGATATCCAGTTCCGTAATCGGCCCCTCGAAACGGCCGAAGCGGCGCGCTCCGCTGTGGGGTATCGTTTCCACGAAGTAGCGATGAAAGATGATCCGGGCCGCAACCGTAGACAGGATGCCGTAACTCGTAACCCACCCGACGATTGAGAGAAGCGTCTTCGCCGCGTGGTGCTTCTGAAAGTACACGGCGCCAAAAAAGAAGACCGCCTGGATCGGAAGGTACCCGAGGAAAGTGCGCCATGCGGTGCCGAGCAACGCGCCGTCACCGAGGGCGTGACGAAGGAGCGCCTCGAACGCGAGCGACCCACCCGCGACGAGGTACAGAACGATCCCGACCACCGACGCCGCCAGAAACGCGAGGGTTACCGCCGCCCAGACTCCTACCGTCGATACCGTCAGTTTCGCGAGGATCTTCTCCCAGCTGCCGGCGGGACGAAACAGAAATTCGATCCGACGCCCCGGTGACCGAAGTTCCGGGAAGATCCCGATCGTAATCAGCACTCCGAGGAGAGCCATTACCTCTTCATAGACCGGCCACAGATTGATCGGGATAATACCGCCGATCCAGCGAAGGAGGGCAAAAAGCAGGACAACCCCCGCTACGCCGACTGAGGCAAACGCGATGTTCCGGGACTGAAGATAGAACTCGTGGCGGATCACATGGATCATCCGGTGGTGCGTCGCTACCCAGGGGACAGCGTGATTCGACTGCGCCTTCATCGTTCACCTCCACACAGCTGCATCATCTCCCGTGGACTGGTCACCGCAGCCTGGAAGAGAAGCTCCAGGTCGATATCGTCTCCGAGGGACTCACCTCCGTCCCCGGTCCAGTACCCGTCCCCGACTTGCCCTCCGTCCCCGGTCCGGCCTCCGTCCCCGGCTTGATCTTCCCCGGCTTGATCTGCGTCCCCGGTCCGGCTTCCAATCCCGGTGCTCGTGTCCCTTGTCCCGCTCGACGGGACCAGAGCGACGGTACTCCCCAGGCGTGACTCCATCGCAAACGCCCCCGCCCGGCGGGCGGCTACTTCGGAGTCGAAGCGGCGCATCTCCAGACGGCTTTGAATCGTCCCGAAGGACGCTTCAAACACCACAGTCCCGTTGTCGAGAACCACCACCGGATCGATCAGGTTCTCCACATCCCGCACCTGGTGCGTCGAAATCACCACCGCCCGCCGGTCGTCGGCAGCTTCCACGATGAGGCGCCGAAACACCTGCTTCGACGGGATATCAAGCCCGTTCGTCGGTTCATCGAGAATAACCAGCTCCGCCATACTCGCCAGCGCAAAGGATAGGAGTACTTTCTTCTGTTGACCGAAGGAAAGGTGGGTCAACCGTTTGTTCCCCTCGATCTCGAAGCGCTGGAGATACCGCTCCATCAGTTCTGTATCGAAACGGGGATAGTACGCCGAATGGTACTCGACGTACTCCCGCAACCGCATCGCCGGCACCTCGAACTGCTCCGGGATAAACGCCAGCCGCGCCAGCGCATCAGGAACGCGCTTTGCAGCGGGGACACCGAAGAGCTCTGCCGTGCCCGCTTCTGCGAAGAGCAGCCCCGCCCCGATTTTCAGGAGGGTGGTCTTACCGGCGCCGTTTTTCCCGAGGAGCCCCACGACACCCCCGGGAGACACCGAAAAATCGAGGGCCGAGAACAGTGGTGTCCCCCGACCGTATCCGAAGCGAACATCTCGCATCTCAATCATCACACTTCCTCTCCGTATGTATTAGTGTACTGTTTTATTAGTACACTCGTACAATAACACTCACCGTGAGAGATGTCAACCCCTTTAACCTTGAACGATGCACGTCGGGC
>JBKHFT010000074.1:0-15451 GCA_046540055.1 Alkalispirochaeta sp. | reverse complement strand
CGAACAGCGCCGCGGCGCGCCTCTACCATCGACTCGGCTTTTCCCGGATCGTCGCCGCACGGGAACTCTCCCTCGACGATATCCGGTCGATCCGCGACGCGGTACCGGACCTCGAGGTGGAAGTGTTTGTCCACGGTGCGATGTGCATGTCCTATTCGGGGCGCTGTTTTCTGTCCACGATGATGACTGGACGGTCGGCGAACCGGGGCGACTGCGCCCACTCGTGCCGGTGGAACTACGCGATCACCGAAGAGAAGCGCCCCGGCGAATACTACCCGATCGAGGAGGACCGGCGGTTTTCCACGATCCTTTCCTCCAGGGATCTGATGCTTTACGACTATCTCGACGAACTCTACGATGCCGGCGTCACAGCGGTAAAAATTGAAGGGCGCATGAAAAGCGCGCTGTACGCCGCGGTGACCACAGGGGCGTATCGCTTCCGTATCGACGCGGTCGACCCCGCTCGGGATCACCAGTGGCGCCGTCTCCTCCACGCTCTCTCCCATCGGGAATACACCGCCGGCTTTCTGTTCAACGACGAGACGGTCCATCGTCCCGCCGATGGAGCGAGTCCCGCCGGGTACCGTCTGATGGGGATCCTGCGAGATCGGCGGGGGGAACGGCGCATCGTCGAGGCGAAAAATGCGATCCATCGTACCGCGTCGGTCCAGGTTCTCACCGTTGCGGGAGAGCTTCATCGCATCGAGAATCCCCTGCTCTTCGACGTAGAAGGGAACCCGGTAGAGCGCATCGTCCAGGGAACACCGGGCACGATCGAGGTTCCCCCGGATATCGCCTCCTGCCCTCTCGACGACGCGATCCTGATCGCTCCGGGCGCACCGCGCACCACCCGTCGCTGATACGCCCATGACCGTACCGCACACCGCCCGTCACTGATAGGGCCCTCGGGTACCTGCCGTCGCGGCGGTCACCGTTTCACCCTGCCAACGACGAAGGCGACACCGCGACGGGGAGCCACGATATCGTCGGTATCCCTTGCACTCGAACGAGAGAGGGGCTACCGTATCACTATGAAGGCGCCAATTATCTTTCCCGACATTCTTCTCCCCGCTGAAGAGGTTCCTGTTTCTACCTGGGCGGTGATCGCCTGTGACCAGTTCACCTCCGATGAAGCGTACTGGCGGCAGGTTGAAGAGACGGTGGGTACCAACCCGTCGACGCTGCGGATGATCCTCCCGGAGATCTACCTTGGCCGGCCCGATCAGACCGACCGGGAAGCGGATATTCGGCGGACGATGGAACGATACCTTCAGGAAGGGGTGTTTCGCACCCTCCCGGAAAGCGCGATCTACGTTCGACGACGCCTCCCGGACGGTACGATCCGGCGGGGGCTCGTCGTCGCCGTCGATCTCGAAGCGTACGATTTTGATCCCGCCACGCAATCACCGATCAGGGCGAGCGAGGAGACGATTCCGGAGCGACTTCCCCCGCGGGCGGCGATCAGGGACGGTGCGGCGGTTGAGTCGCCCCATGTACTGGTCCTGTACGATGATCCCGAGAACGGGATCGTCAACGAGCTTGAGCGCGCGCGGCCCACTCTTGAAACGGTCTACGATACCGAACTTATACTCGGCGGAGGTAGTGTCACCGGTTACGCAGTTCCCGGATCATCGGCGATTGCAAAACGTATCGTCGACCACCTGGAACACCTCGACACGATCGATACCTACGGGTTTGTGATGGCAACGGGAGACGGCAACCATAGTCTCGCTGCGGCCAAGACGGTATGGACCCGGAGAAAGGCCGCGGGAGCGAGTGCCGACGATCCCTATCGGTACTGCCTTGTAGAGCTCGTAAACGTCTATGACGAAGGGCTCCCCTTCCATCCGATCCACCGCCTCGTTCAGGTCGACGAAACTCGCCTCCTCGAACGATTCCTGCAGAAGAGTGATGCCCGCTTCCACGGATTTCAACGTCGGGATCTCATGGAACATATCGATCGTGAACGCCTCGGTCCCCGGGAGATCGGGTTTATCGGTCCGAAACAGGCGGGAGTTCTCGCGCTCCCCGACGACGCGGGCCTCGCCGTTGCGGTCGCCGACGCTGCGATCGGACGCTCCGATCCGGAAAAAGCGGACTACGTGCACGGTCTGGAGGAGGTGGTGGCCGCAGCGGACGCGATCGATGGGGTCGCGTTGATCCTGCCGGAGTTTGATCGGGGAAGCCTGTTCTCTACGGTTGCATTGAAGGGAGCGTTGCCGCGGAAAGCGTTTTCCCTCGGGGAAGCTCGGGACAAGCGATACTACCTGGAGTGCCGACGCCTTCGGTAGGCGGAATCACGCACTTCCGAGACGCCTCAGCGGGTCTGAAACGATTCTCCCTCGACATCTACGTCCCACTCGCTGCCGCCCCGTCCCTCCCGACGGGGCAGCACATCTCCCGTCGTATGACGCAGCGTTTCCACGATGAGGGCAACGAGGGAGAGCGCGAGAGCGATCGCGCGAAAGAGGGGACGGTTATCCCGGGGTACGGGAACCGGTTTCGGCGTGGTCCCCGGGAGGTATCGGTGCCGTGGACGCGGTTCATGGCCTTCAAGGCGGATGATCCGTTCGTCACTCTCGATAAACCCGATATCTCGCGCCTCGAGTCTGATCGTTTCACCGTCGCCGGTCAGGAGATCCACCTGTTGCCGGAGTTCGTTCCGTCGCTCCTCGAGCTCCGCAAGGTCCTCTTCCGCTTCGAGGAGGTACCGCTCCATCATGTGATGCGCGAATACGCCGTAGCTTCCAAACAACAGTTCCAGGAGCAGATAGGTGCCCACCCCGAAGAGTGCGATGCCGAGCAGAGAGGTACGCTTCATCACTACTCTATACGGTCTGCCTTCTCGACCCCTTGAGTATCTGTCGGTCCTCAGGAGACAAAAAAATGAGGTACCAACGAAGTGCGGGTTTAGGTTAAACTGGAAAGGGGAATCGTCCGACGATTGTAACGGTAGAAGACAACTCCGCCTCGAGGGATGAAAGCGATGGATGAACAGAAGCGAAACGAATTCCAGGAAGAAGATCTCGAACGGTACGGTGTGTGGGTGAAGGCGGGGCCGGAAGAGGTCGTTGACGCGGAAGAGGATTACTCCTTTGCTGATCTTCCCTCGGATGCACCGTCGTCCGGGACGGATACGGATTCCGGTAGTACCGCCGAGGGAGAAGCCTCATCCCTCGACGAAGGTGAATCAGATTTCGATTTCCCCGACTTCGACGATATCGATCTGGTGGATGACGACGAACCGGCGGTACCGGCGATGGAACTCGGTGGCGATGAAGACGAGCTTGACATCGCCCCTCCTCCGTCGGACACGCCCATTACGTCCGACGACGAATCCCTCGACGACCTTGAAGATTTCGATACCCTCGAAGAGACGGAAGAATCCGAAGACGATCTGGTCTCTCTTGACGATCTCGACCTGGAGGTCCCCGACGAGGAAAAAGATCCTTTCTCGGTTCTCACAGACGATTCGGACGCGGAAGAGCCGCATGACGAAGAGGAGACTGGTGACGAGGAAGAGACTGAAGAGTTTGACCTCGAGGAACTGACGGACAACCTGGACGACGACTTCGAGGAACTGGACATCGAATCTCCTGAGCTTCTGGCTGAATCGGCAGAATCGGCAGAATCGGCTGAATCGGCGGAATCGGATGACGACGCGTTTGATTCGACGATTCCCGGTTCCGACGACGAACTTGACGATATCTCTCTCGAGGACATCGGGTACGAAGAAGAGGAAGACGCCGAAGAGCTTCCGGAACTCGACTCCGAGAGCGACGGAGAGCACGATTTCACCCCGGAGGAGCAGGGTATTGAGATCGTGGACGCGGGGGGGACCAATCAGATAACTCCGGAAGAGGAGGCGTTCCTCGCGGAGGAAGAAGATTTGCAAAACGCCGATGAAAGTGCTATACCAAAACAGATGGACACGCAGGAACGTGAGGCTTTCGAGCGGATACAGACGGAACTCCACGACATTAAACGGGAGCTTGCCGAGTTGAAAGAGGCGCTTCGAGGAAGCCAGGCCGGCCGCACTCTCGTGTCGCCGGCGATCGCACCGGAAGAGGAGGATCTCGAAGCGGAAGATGCCTCTTCTGCAGAACCCGATGAATCGGGAGAGCTCCACGGTTCCGGTTTCTTCGAAGAGGATGAGGATGAAACGATCGCCCTGACCGGTGACGAGCTCGACAACATTCTCAACACCGCGGAATTTACCGAGCAGGCCGGGCAGGAAGAGGAACTGGACGATGACTTCATCGTCGATACCGTCCCGGTAGAGGCGGAAAATGAGGAATTCGAAGGGACCGACGTTTCCGAGATCGAGATGGAGCCCGTGGAAGACGAGTTTTCCGAAGAGGAGAGCGAGAATCCTGCGGTAAGCGAACTCGCCGAGATGGATATCGATCAAGAGCTGGCGGATATCGAGGAACTCTCGGACGACACATCGGAGGATGAAGGGGCGATCGAGATCGACCTCGACTCCCTCGACGAGATCGAAGACGCCGATTTCGATGCCGATCTCGAAGCAGCGCAACCCGAGGCGGAAGAGATAGAATCAGCGGCGCCGGGGCTCGCTGAAGACGAAACGATGTCGGAGACCGAGTTTGACGACGATCTGGATCTGGATATCGAGACGCCCGACGAGGAAGTTGACGAACTACCGGGAACCGATACCACCGATACCGAGGTGGAAGAGATCACCGTCGACGAGGATCTCCCGTCTGACGATGAAGAGGACTTCGACTCCTTCGCTGAAGCGGTTGAGCAGGATCTCGCGGGGTCGACCGCGGTGGATGATGGAACCGAGGAGATCGACGAGATCGAGCTGAGCGACGATTTCGACGACGAAGAGATCGTCGAAGAGCCGGACACCGCAGTAACCTTCGAGGATGAAGAGGACGAGATCGAACTCGACCTCGACGACCTCGAGGTGGAGGATGTGGACCTGGATGAAGAGCCTGTCTCCATCGAGGAACCGACGTTCGACGAAGAACCGTTCACCGGCGAAACCGCCGACGATGTGGAAGAGATCGAATCGACGGAACCGGATGAAATGGAGCGGGTCGATTTCGAGGACGATGTCCGTCGGGGCGAAACTGGCGAGATCGATGTAGATCTCGAGATTGAACACGATGAAGAGGAGAAATCACCCCTCACCCGTTCTTCCTCGATCGCGGACCTCCCTGACGATCTCAAGGAAGAGATCCGGTCGGTTCTCTCCTATATGGACCAGTTACTCGAAGCGCTCCCGGACGACAAGATCGAAGAGTTCGCCCAGTCGGAGCATTTCGATGTGTACAAACGCCTCTTCGAGGAGCTGGGACTCGAGACGTAACCGGTCACGGGAGGTGAGATGAGCCTTATTGACCGGTTGCAACACGGTGACGACAACACGATCTTTCATCGCGCCCTGGCGATGCGTGGTGGCGTCGCGAAGCCGGATACGATCAGCGAAGAGTACCCGGAACCATCGGAATCCACCGAGCAGGACGCGCCGCTTCATTTGCCGGAGATCGCGCCGGGTGCGGCGGTTCGAGCCCTTCTCAAGGAACTGCAGACCCAACGCCATTTCGGTATTACCACTCCGTCTCACCTTTTTTCTCTGATGAACCGGTACCTGCTGGTTGAAACGGGGGCGATCCTCGTTCCGCACCGGGACGGCGGGATGGTACCGATCGCAACGGCGGGACTCGACAAGACGAGCAGTTTCCGTATACGCCTTCTCGAGGAAGAGCGTTCGTGGATCGGTGACGGACGATCGGCGGTGATCCTCGGTGAGGAGCAACGTCTCATCTTTATCGGACGTCTTTCGCGAAACGACGCGAAACGGGCACCTCGGGTCGCGCTGTTTCCGTTCACCCACCTCCGGGATGTAGTCGCGGTTCTTGTACTCCTCGATTCACCGGTCCTCACGATGGATCCCGGCGTACTCGACACGATCGTCGGAGCCCTGTCAGAGAGCGCCGGGCGTCTCCTGTTTGACGGTCGACAACGACCGATGGATCATCAGCACCACAGCTCGGTGTTCCAGAGCGCCCACGTTCCCGCTATCCTTTCCCGCCTTTCGGAGCGGGCTGAAGTAGAAGGACGGGCGATCCAGGACATCGATGTCGATCTGTCGCCTCTGGTCTCGACGATCGTCGACGCACACCCGTACCTCGATCGCGGTCGCCTCCTCGACGATATTCTCAACACGATCGCGATTCTCGTCGGCTCCGCCCATTCGGCGGTGCATCGAGGCGGACACCGTATCTCGTTGCTGGGACTGGCTCATCCCGACACGTCGGAGGAGCTCGTAGTACACCTTCTCACAAACACCCTGGGACAGCTGTTCGGATCTACCTGCACCGGGGCGCTCCCGTTCACAATTCGCGATCACAGCAAAGCCGGTGAAGTGTGAAACCCTTCGCTCCCGTGACGGGGATACGACGGTTCGCGTCGACGGAAAGAGCCTGCACTCGACGTTCTCCCCTCGTCGCGAGGCGGAACGGATGGCTGCACGGTTCAACCTCGACCCGGGAGCGAGTACGATTCTCGTTCTGGGAGAGGGCGTTCCCTACCTTTCGGCACAGCTGAACGACACCTATCAACACATCGCTGTCATTGCAATAACGATCGGAGACGCCGGATCCGCCCCGGAAGAGGTCCGGCGGATTCCGGTCCCCGGAAGTTCCGGCGGTGACGAGATCACGCGAACAGTACGACGACACCTCCGGAACCGTATTCACCCCCTTGATGCGGGGCGGGTCCAGGCGTTTGTCTGGCCGCCGGCGGAAGAGTGCGCTCCATCCTGGTGCGATGCCGTCCGGACGGGAGTGATCGCCGCTCTCAGAGATCTCCAGAGTGAGGTTGCCACAATCGGTTCCTTCGGCGCACTCTGGATCGGAAACGCTCTCCGTCGCACCGTTGTTACCGACACTCGCGGGGACGTAACGATTCGGGGGCCTCTCGTCGTAGCCGGCGCCGGTCCCTCCCTGCCCGAAGCGATTCGCTTCGTTCAGGGAGCGCGTCAACCGGCCCCGGCGGTAATCGCCGCAAGCTCCGCGGTGGCACCCCTTATCGCCCGGGGCGTGGTCCCGGATCTGGTGTTTCACAGTGATGCCGGGTTCTGGGCTCAGCGGTATCGCCGCGAGGTTCCTCCCGAAGCTGTGCCGACGGCGCTGCCCCTCCGCGCGGCACCCCGCCCCGGTTCAGGCGGACGCGATGAGAATGCGATCTTTCTTCGAAATGGATGGTTCGGCGAATCCCTCGCTCCTGATCGGGCCGAGTGGTCACCCGGTGTCGAGGCTCCGACGGTGGTGGGCGAGATGATCGAATACGTGCTGCGCTACGTGCCACCCACCAGGATTGACCTCGTCGGGGTGGATCTCTGCTCCCGGGATCTCAGATCCCACGCGGCGAAACACGAGAACGATCGGTATCTCGCAACGACGGCTCACCGCCTTCTTCCGGAGCATACGATCCGCGCTCTCCGCTCAGGCTATCTCACCGACCCCGCGCCGTTGCGGTGGCGCGACGGGAGCGCCGCCTTTCGTACCGAGGCGCTGCATGCGTTCGCGGCGCATCTCGACCAACAGATCGCCCGGCTCCAGACGCGTCACACCCTGGAAGACCCGGTCCCGTCACCGGCACGCCCCTCCCTGCTCCATCGCGATCGTCCCGCAGGTACAACAGGTCCTCAAACCGAAAGGGAGACATCGGCGGTCACCGTCAGGACGATCCGACGCCCGTCGAGGAGCGATCGTCTCCGCCACGCTATACGGACCCTCTCGGCCTGGGAGGAACGACTTGATGCGCCTTCCGACGATATCGAACGGCGGGATATCGTTCTGCACCTGGCCCCGGTTGAAGCACTTCGTGAGCACATCGACGACGGCGGTCGGGTAGCGTCGAAACAGAGAGCTCGCGCCGGCATCGCTCGGTTCAGAAGGTGGCTCCGGGATGGGTGATCCGCGAGCGCTCTCTGTTCTCGGACGAAACGTCTCGGCCCTCGGACAGGTTCAACCCGATACGGCGCGAGCCATTATGTCCACTCCCCCGGATCCCCGTATCGTTCCGGCATCCACACGGGACGGCACGATGGGTGTCGCCGCACAGCGAAGGGGGGCGCAACAACCGGTACAGCTCCACTCCCGCTACCGTCCCGTGGCGGAGGCGGACCGGGCGGTAACCTCGATCGGTTCCGCGGCAACCCTCGTCGTGTTCGGGGCGGGGGGCATGTTCGTGCCGCGGCGGTACCTCGATCGGTACCGCGACGCATCGGTGATCGTGGCCGAACCGGATCGGTCCACCCTGCGCAGCGTCCTGGAAGCGATCGATCTTTCGGCTACGATCGCCGGCCGACGCCTGCGGTTCGCGACCACTCCTGAAGAGATCGTGACGACGATTCGGAGCGTACACATCCCCGTCGTGAACGACGGAATACGAACGTACGAGCTCCGGCCCTGGACGGAATGGGAGCCGCAACGCGCCGCGTTCCTGGTAATGCGGCATGCCCTCACCCGGGGAATACATTCGATCGCGGAAGAGCACGCCACGATGCGCCGTTTCGGCAGACCGTGGCTCGCCCACGCGCTGGAGAATTCCTTCAGCATCCCCTGGGAAACCGTCCCGACGGAGATCACCCGCCTCCGGGAGCGATTTGCCGGCCGACGGGTTACCGTCGTGGCGGCGGGTCCGAGCCTCGATTCGATCGCGCTCTCCGGCGATACCCCCATCGTCGCCGTAGACACCGCGTTTCCCGCTCTCCGGAGGCGCGGCAGAGAGCCGGACGTCGTGGTTGCCCTTGACGCTCAGGGGTGGAGCGTACTGCACATGCGGCGTCGCCACCACGACGGACCGTCCCGGGCGTTTCGACTCTGCGCAGATCTTTCGGTAAGCCCTGCGCTCGTTCGGGGAGCGAGTGCGGTAGTCCCGATGGGAAGCAACCATCCTCTTCACCGGTTGATGGAGAGCGAGGGGTTTCCTCTTCTCTCGCTCCCGGGAACGACGATCGTAACCGAGACTGCCCTTCGCCTCGCACGGTGGTCCGGTGCCGTCGATGTCACCCTCGCCGGCGCCGACTACGGGTATCCCCGAGGGAAGAGCTACGCCCGGGGAACCTATCATTACGATCTTGCTGACTCCCGTGCAGACCGGCTGTACCCGGCGGAGACGTTCTTTGCGGATCAGGTCTATCCGGTCGCCGACCCGGCCGACCCGCCCTCCGCCGGATCGCGTCCGTTCTTCGTGAAACCGGGAATGTACGATGCGCGTCACCGTGCTATCGAAATTCTTACCTCGCCAGGCGTGGAAGGAACTGTACCGGCACCCCCACGAGGGATCGATCGCGGCGGCGTTCTGCGCTTCTGGAACACCCATCTCGAGCTCCTTGAAACGATCCCGGAGATCGTCAACGACGCCGATCTTCTTTCCACACCGGAGCTGCTCGAGCGGTTAGGACCCCACGGACGCGCGCATCTTCCGGTATTGGCCGATCTCGATCAGGGATTTTCCCACCTTGATAACGCCATTCAGACCCGAAGTGACCGGATATCGACGATCTACGCTGCAGTTCGGGGTTTTATTTTTTCCCGTTTACGCCGATACTCAAAGTGAGATGAAGCGTCTCCTGATACGGGTCTACGCCGTCGGTAGTATTCTCTTCTTTCTGGGAATCACCGCTTTCTTTTTCGCTGCTCTTTCGGAAAGCCGCACGGAGAACGTGGTTCGCGCCGGCGTTGCATTTCAGGGTCTTACCGATACCGCCGTCGAAACGTGGCGCTCAACGCCGCTCCCGGACGCGGGGGAGGCTCTCACCGAAGCGCTCGCTCGAAGCGGCGCCATGCAGCCCCTGGTCGTAAGCATTTACTCCTTCGATGTGGGAGTCGACTACTTGTGGGCGGTGGATCACCGCTTTCTCAATACCCCGATCGATCGTACCGTCTCGGAGCCTCCGGTGATCCGATCGAACGAGATCGTTCACCGCCGTTTCTCACGTACCTTCGAACTCCCTTCGGGAGAACGCCGGATCATTACGGCGGTCTACCCCGTTTTAGACGAGGGTTCGGTTTACCCGATCCTTCGGGTGCTACTGCTCCTGGTGCTCGGCTTCCTGGTTGTTGTTCTGGTGATCGCGATCGTTTCCGCGATCGGCGGAGGGGCGTTGTCAAGACCGGCCGCCGCCAAGGATACGACAACGGAGAGGATCGTCGGGGACGGCGGTCCAACCCGGGAAGTACCACCGGCGTCGACGGTGTCCGAACCGGATATTGCCGTCGTTGCCTCTTCCGGACTCGTTCCGGAGACGGCGTTGATGCGCCGTCTCTCACTCGAGCTCGAGCGCGCGGCGTTTCATGAGCAAGACCTGAGCATCGCGATCTTCCGTTTCTCCGACGGGAGCCGGGGTGACGAACAACACCAAAGAAACGCCCGGGCGACGGTCGCGTTCTTCTCGTTTGAAGATCTCTGCTTCGAACTCGGGGAAAAGGAAGCGGTGGTAATCTTCCCGGCGACCCCCCTTCAGGACGCCCTCGGTCAGATCGAACGGTTTCAACGGTTCTACTGGGAAGAGCGCCTGAACTGGGGGACCCCGACCGCCGATTTCATCGTCGGCGCCTCCGCCCGAAACGGGCGTCTCGTCGACGGCGAACGGGTCCTCATGGAAGCACGGACGGCGCTTAAAAAGGCGGAGCAGTCCAAGAACCGGATCATCGGATTTCAGCCGGACCCGCAACGGTACCGTTCGTATTTGCTCGATCAGTCGCGGTAAGGGATATCCAGCTCCATCTGGTCCTTCGTCAGAAAGGTATCGGGGAAGATCGCCGACGCCTCTTTCAGAAGCTCCTTCAGCTGCCGGTTGGTATATCTCGGACTGTAATGGATCAGTCCCATCCGTCCGACCCCACCCGCCTCACGAGCGAGGCGCGCCGCATCCCCGGCGGTCATATGCTTCTTTGCACGGGCACTTTCACGGTGCTCTTCGGTAAACATCCCCTCACTGATCAGGAGGTCCGAGTTCGCGATCTCCGGAACGATCGAATCGATCGGAAGAGTATCGGTAACGTACGAAAACTTCCTGCCCCGCCGTGGTGGTCCAAGAACGTCCTCCGGAAGGACTACGCGACCGTCTGCGAGGGTGACCGTCTCTCCCGCCTGCAGACGCGCCCAAAGGGGTCCCCGGGGAACGTTCGCTCCGACCGCGCGCTCCGGGTGAAACACCCCCGGGCGCGGATCTTCCACGAAGGAGTAGCCGACACACACCCGGGAGTGTTTGAGGGGAAACGAGCGAATCGAGAACCCCTCACCACGATACACTTCCTGCGGCATCTGCGGATCGGAGATCTCCTGTACCCGGATCTCGTAATTTATGTACATCTCGAGGGTGCGACGGTTCGCTTCGACGTATTCGGCGATCCGCGGAGGCCCGACAATGAATAGAGGATCGTCTCGGTCGACCTGGCTCGAAAGCATCAGCATTCCCGGCAGACCCGTTACGTGATCCGCGTGGGTGTGGGAGATGAGGATCGCACTGATCTTTTTCCATTTGAGATTGAGAGCACGGAGACTGACCTGGGTACCCTCTCCCGCGTCGAAGAGAAACACCTCTCCCTCGCGACGAAGCAGCACCGACGTAAGATGACGGGACGGCAACGGCATCGCGCCACCGCTCCCGAGTACAAAGGCTTCCATATTCATGACAGGGCGCCAATGTACCACAGGGAGGGGTAAGTATCTATACGAAAAAAGCTGCCGGGTTCGAACCCGACAGCCACCTCCTTAACGCCTTCCACGTTCCGTCAGGTGAACAAGGTCGGCGTACGCACCGTCAGTATACCAGATAACGGCGCAGATTCACACCGAAAACTTGCAACTGCGGCGGTATCCGTCGGCGGGAAAACCCCTGCGCTGCGAGCCGAGGAACGGGTCGCGTGTCGTTACCCGGTTTCTTCCCGCGCCATCTTCCGACGCAACCATCCCCGTGCCGATCGTTCTCCGACGTGGACCAGAAGTGCGATCGATCCGATGACCGCGAGGAGCGCCGCAGCTCCAGCAACGATAACTCCGGTGTCGCCGAGTCCGACGCGCCCCGTGAGTATCAGAACTCCCGTAATGAGAGCAGTGAGAATACCGCCCCACAGCGGGATCAATGCGACGATAACCTGCCGTCGTCGCGCACCGTCGAGTTCCTGTTCCGTCAGCGTTATCCACCGATATGCGGTCTTTGTATCGACACCGCCCCGTTCGGCGAGAGTCTCCGCCGCCGCTACCGGCTCGTCTCTCCTGGAAACGACGGCAACGATCTCCGGTAACAGTGTTCGGTACACCGCCTCGAGCCTCCGCTGTTCCTCTGCGATACCCATACGGACAAGATACCGTTTCAGCGATGCCGCCGGCCAGGGGGCGCACATCACGCCCGGTGACCCTCTCAGCCGTACCCTGCACTTTTCGATCGCCGCCGTTTCATGGTATATGAATGAATCTATGCAGATCGAACCGCGTGTACTCAAGGGCTTCCGTGATTTTTTGCCCGACGCCGAGGACCGGCGCCGGCGGCTGACCCGTATCCTGGAAGATCGCTTTTCGGCGTTCGGATTTGTTCCGATCGATACCCCGGTCCTCGAATATACGGAGGTCCTTCTTGGTAAGGGAGGCGGGGAAACGGACAAGCAGGTGTACCGCTTTCAGGACCACGGCGATCGTGACGTGGCGATGCGGTTCGACCTCACCGTCCCCTTCGCACGGTATATGGCGCTTCACCGGCAGGAGCTCTACCTCCCTTTCAAGCGATACCATATCGGAAAGGTGTTTCGTGGAGAAAACACCCAGCGTGGTCGCTACCGGGAGTTCACCCAGTGCGATTTCGATATCGTCGGCACCTCCGCCGTTTCCGCCGATCTCGAGATCGTTCTCCTGATCCTCTCCGCCTTCGATGCCCTCGAGGTAACCGGAGCGCGCCTTCACGTTTCTCACCGCGGAGTGTTCAACCGCTTTCTGCGCCACCACGGTGCAACAGATGCCGGCGTGGAGATCCTTCGCAGAGTGGACAAACTCCGGAAGATCGGAATCGACGCCACTCGAGCATCCCTGACTGAAATCGTTGGAGACGAGGTGGCGGACAAGGTCCTCGCCTTCATCGGTGCCGCAGGAGACGCGCAAACGATCATCGCGACTCTCGAGGAGCTCGCCGGCGGCCCCGATGAGGACACGCAGCGTTTACGGACGATCACAGAAGCTCTCGAAGAGATCGGAGTCGGCGACGCCGTTCGGATCGATCCGTCTATCACCCGGGGCCTCGACTATTACACCGGTGTTGTCTTCGAGACGTTTCTCGACGGCGCCGAACGCATCGGTTCGGTCTGCTCCGGGGGACGCTACGACGACCTGGTGTCCCTCTACAGCAAGGAGTCTATGCCGGGGGTCGGTGCGTCGATCGGACTGGACCGGCTGATCGCCGCCCTCGACGAGTTGAATACCGACGCGACGCCTCCCCGCACCGCGGAGGTCCTGATCACGATGCAGGATTCCACGCTTCTCGCCCACTACCACCGAATCGCCGAATCCCTTCGGAGTCGCGGGATCCGGTGCGAGGTGTTCCCGGAGGAGAAAAAACTGGGACAGCAGTTCGCCTTTGCAGAGCGAAAGGGGATACCCAGCGCTCTCATCTGCGGTCGGAGCGAGTACGAAGGGGGGACGGTAAACCTGCGGGTTCTTGCAACCCGGGAAAACCGGGAGGGGTTGACGATCGACGATGTTGCGGCGCTCCTCGGGACCCGGTAGCGCCGCGCACGGTGGCGCCTCGAGACACACACGTGCAGGCGCTCCGCACGTAGGGGGTACCCACACTTGTTGAGACCCGCCGCGTCACATAGAATGACGCCATGAATCCTCGAGACCTTCCGGTATACCAACAGAAAGAACGAATCCTCTCGGCGTTGCAGTCGCACCGTGTCATCGTGGTCGAGAGCCCCACCGGGAGCGGGAAGACGACGCAGCTTCCAATCATTCTCCACGAAGCGGGGTATTCCCGGGAGGGGGTAATCGGGATAACCCAACCGCGACGGATCGCGGCGGTCTCGGTGAGCTCCTTCGTGGGAAAACAGCTCGGAGGCGCGTTCCCCGGCCTGGTCGGATACAAGATGCGCTTCTACGATGAAACGACGCCGGAGACGCGTATCAAGGTAATGACCGACGGCATCCTTCTGCAGGAGATCAAGAACGATCAGTATCTCCGGGACTATTCGGTGATCATCGTCGACGAAGCCCACGAACGGAGTCTGAACATCGACTTCGTCCTCGGCCTCCTTAAACGTGCGCTGGAGCTGCGGGACGACCTCAGAGTGATCGTCTCATCGGCGACGATCAACGCCGACGTATTCAGCCAGTATTTCGACAACTGCCCGGTCGTCCGGATTGATACCCAGATCTATCCCGTTCAGATCATCTACGACGACCCGAAGGTCTCGGCGGTTCGGGAAGCCGCCGCGGAAGATGCGGATCGCCGGGGACGGCGCATCAATCCCCGGGAGGAACGGGAACTTGCGTACGATGCGCGGATCGATCGCGTCGTGGCGATCGTTCGACGGGTGATGGAGGAGAAGGTCGAAGGAGACATCCTCGTGTTTCTGTCGGGAGAACAGATGATAAAAGACACGATCACCCGCCTCTATTCCCTTCCGATGCGGGAGAAGCTCCATATCCTCCCCCTCTACGGACGCCTCAGCAAGGAAGAGCAGGATGCGGTGTTCCCCCCGGCGCCGAAAGGGAAGAAGAAGATCGTCCTCGCTACCAATATCGCCGAGACGAGTATCACAATCGACGGCATTACGATCGTGATCGACAGCGGCCTGGCGAAGACCAACTTCTACAACCCTCGCACATACACATCCGCCCTGATCGAGGGACCAATCTCGAAAGCGAGCGCAAACCAGCGCCGCGGGCGTGCGGGACGTACCCAGCCGGGAAGATGCTATCGCCTCTACAGTAAGCGGGACTTCGAAGAGCGCCCCCTCTTTCAGGAAGACGAGATCTACCGTACCGACCTGTCCGAGGTTGTTCTCCGGATGGCAGAACTCGGTATCCGCAATTTCGAGCACTTCGATTTCATCTCCTCCCCGGGAGTCGGGAATATTCTCGGAGCGATCGAGACGTTGCGCCTCCTGGATGCCCTCGACGAGGAGCGGAAACTCACGAAGATCGGTGAGGAGATGGCGATCTTTCCCCTCCTCCCGCGACACTCGCGGATCATCGTGGAATCGATCCATCGCTACCCGGACGTCCTCGACGAGGTGCTCACGGCGGTATCCTTTTTGACTTCACCGACGCCGTTTGTGCTTCCCCCGGGGGAGGAGGCGGAGGCGAGACGGGCACATCATCGCTACCGGAACGAACTGGGAGATTTCGTCAGTTATCTGCGCCTCTACGAGGCGTATCGGGAGAGCCCGGACAAGAAGAAGTTCTGCGACTCCCG
>JBKHFT010000073.1:0-15481 GCA_046540055.1 Alkalispirochaeta sp. | reverse complement strand
GATACCCGCCAGGATGCTGAACCCCGAGTTCAGCAGAGCGGTCATAAAGCCGTTGTTGACGATGTCCGCGTCATCCGGCAGGTAGCTCGAGTAGGTGATCATGATCGCAAAGGCGATACTCAGGGTAAAGAAGATCTGACCGTAGGCGGCCACCCAGACACCGCCGTCGAGAATCTGCGAGAAGTCCGGTTTGAAAAGCAGTTCCAGCCCGTCCGCGGCACCGGGTAACGTGATGCCCCGGACGAGGATTATCAACAACAAGACGATGAGCAACGGCATGAACACCTTGTTCGCCCGTTCGATTCCCTCCTGTACGCCGGCGTAGAGGGCGACGAAACTGATACCCCACGTTACGACTACCGCCGCGAGAATAGGCCGGCGAATACCGCCGAGATCGAAGGGACCGTCGCTGAGGGCCAGAAACTCGCCAACGAAGAAATCAACCGGTTCTCCCGACCATGTCAGAGAAAAGGAAAAGACGATATAGTTGATCGCCCAGCCGATGATGACGACGTAATACACGGCGATGACAAAGGAGATGATCCCCTGCCACCAGCCGATCCATTCAAACTTGCGGTTTATTCTGGCAAAGGTCAGGGGACCGCCGCCCTTCATCTTGTGACCCAGGGCAAACTCCATGATGATAATGGGAATCCCCGCCGTCAGAAGCGCCACAAAGTAGGGAATAAGAAAGGCCCCTCCGCCATTGTCGAACGCCATATAGGGAAAGCGCCATATGTTCCCCAGTCCAATTGCGGAGCCGACGGCGGCCAGAATGAATCCGACCCGACTGCCCCATTGTTCCTGTTGCATACCGGACCTCCTCGTGAGATATGGAGATAATGATTAGATCTGTTATTGTGCCATCCCCCGGATGTGCCGTCAAGTTCGCCGGAGATCGCGGTACGTTTTTTCAGGGTGAACCCCAGGGGTCTGCGTCGCTGCAGCCCCCGCCCATCGCTCCACCCGGCTCATCGGGACTCCGGCAACAGGCGTTCCGGTTGCCCACCGGTACACGCGTCCGGAGAGCTTCGACGGGCGCGGTTCTCTCACCGGGTCGGCCGGCGGACCTCCTCGATATCCAGGAGAACCCCGCGGATCGCCGAACCGAGCATCAGACTGCGTCCGGCGGTGAGAAACCGTTCCATCCCTACCTGGCGGGTCATCAAGTCGGACCCGTCGTACCGGACGACGTCCGCTTCGTCGATGATCCCGGCGATTTCCCGTTCGAACGGGAGATACCATCCGGGATCCGCGTTTCGATGGGTGAGGACGTTCCCCCGTTCCGCCGATTCGAGCAGGAACCGGGCGACATCGTCCCGGGTAAGGTAGCGTAAAAACGTCCGCGCTTCAGGGGTAGCGGTCGGGATAGAGATAATTTCCCCGCCGACGAGAACCCGTTCCTCCCCCGCTCGTACCGGCGGTGTCGGGAAAACCGCGAGTTGGTCGAGGCGGTCCTGATACCACGATGCGTTGAAACTCGCAGCGAATACGATCCCTGCTCGGGGCGGATCGGTGAGGAGCAACCCGACGGAGCGATGAAACGGAGTTTCCGCCACGAACGAGTTCCCGCCGTGGGTGCGCGTCTCGTCCCGGAGGAGAGAGGTGAGTTCGGTGATCTCCTCCTCCACCGGAGTACCCCGGAAACCGAGGTCGCCGCCGGTCCAGGCGTCGTAGGTCTCCACCGGATAGCGCTGGAGGATCCGGTCCTCTATCCAGTCGGTAAAGGGCCACCCCGTCGCCGCTTCACCCGATTCGATTCCGAACCCGAAGGGAGTAATGCCGCGCTCCTGCAGCGCTTCGGTGAGAGCCGTGAACTCCTCCGGTGTCGTCGGTGGAGTAAGTCCCTCCGCCTCGAACCGGGCGGGGGCGTACCAGTAGAGACTCTTCAGGCTCATCAGAACCGGAATGCCCGCGGAGACGCCGTCCCGTTCCGTCAGGGAGAGAAACCGCCGGGGAATCCGGGACTCCAGAAGATCGGCATCGATCGTCCGCCGGGCGTCCTCCACGAGTTCCAGGCGGATCAGATCGAAGACCGGCCCCGGCTGACTGAGGCGGATAACCTCCGGCGGCTCCTCCCGGGTCATCGTGATATCGAACCGCCACTCCTGCTCCTCGTTGGGGATCGGTATCACCTCGATACCCGTCTCCTCCGTAAAGGAACGGGCAACCCGGAAGAACGCATCGTTGAAACCGTAGACCGGAAGCGTCTCTCCGGAAAGATCGTGACCCAGGGTGATCGCGTTGCCGGTGACCGGTGCGTCCACCGGCGGAGGGGCGGTACGCTGCAGATCGAATCGGAGGGCATCCCCGGTCGTACCATTCTCGCCGGAACCGGGGGCACCTGCGTCCAGCCGTTGTTCTACCGGTAGCGCTCCCCGCCGTAAATCGATCGAAGCGGTGGTTATCTCCAGAAGGGGTACCGTAACCGTTACCGTTTCTTCCGGTACCACCGAGACGCGGCCGGCGAAGATTTCGCCGACTCCATCGCGAAGGATCGTCAGATCGTACTCCCGGGCAAGGACGTTCGGAATGCGCCTCCCCGCGGCGGCGTACTCCCTCCCGTCCAGAAGGAGCCGGTCTCCTTCAGTACGCCAGTCTCCCTGTATCCCGATCGCTCCGAAGCGGACGGGCGCGTCCGTCAGTCCCTCGATGAGGGCGATCACCGCACGGTCCACCGCGTCGAAGACCGAGAACAGTGTCGGAGCCTCCTGGCGGACCCGTACGGTTACCGCGTCCTCGGCGCGGTTGTACACGGACAGGGTGATCCGGATCCGTCCCTCGCCATCGCTCGTCACCGCCCCGGCGACCACGTTATCCACGCCGTTCCGGTCGCTCGCGGCACGAAGCTCGTCGGTCTGGTCGGAGCCGATCGAGCCGATCGACTGCGGGTCAAACCGGCCGGTCATCGACAACACCGTCTCGAGTGTTCCCGTAACGGTTTCCACCACCGCGCCGATCGAGGCTCCTCCCTCTCCTTCAAAGGGAGCGATCCCGACGGTAGCCCGATCCTGGGCGGAGAGATACGGGCCGGTCAGGAGGACGACGGCTATCGCGGCACGAGTCACCAGGGGGCGAAGTCCCGGTGCGTTGCGAACCCTCAACCGGGGTCGTAGGATTATCAGACGTCGGAGACGCAGTTTGCGGCTCCTCCCCGGCCCACCCGGGCGGATCATCGCACACCTCCCTCAACCTCGCGATAGCTCAGATACTCCGTCAGAAGTGCCCGGAGTTCACCGTCCGGTGGTTCGGTCTCGGAAAGGAGATCGAACGAAAACGTTCCCCCTTCGTCCTGCCAGACGGCGACACGGTACGGGGCCGCGGTGGTCGCCGGATCGTCGACGTCGGACGGTTCGGTGGCGTCCACAGGTGTGTCGGGTTCTCCCGGGCCGTCATTGACCCCCGGGGTGCCGGGGTCGGCCTCGTCGTCGACGTCACCTGCCAGGGAAAGGACAAAGCCCGTGGCCAGGTCTTCCTGCCAGCGCCACCGGGCGCTCCCCGTTCCGGCGGGAGCCGCGAAGGTGAGCCCCGTCTCGAGGCGTCGTCGACCGGCGCCGGTCCGACGGGAGAGTCGATCCTCTCCGTTCGCCTCTGGCGACGGTGCCGGCCTGTCCCCTGTGCTCCCGGACTCCGCCTCCGGGATCGCGACCGTCTTCGCAGTACGGATCATCCCCCTGGTCGCGGATTCTACGGCGCCCCGGGAACCGGTGTACTCGATGACCACCTCTCGGTCCGCCGCCTCTTGCCAGATCAGTCCCGTTACCTGTTCATCCTTCGTCGCCGATATTGCGATGAAGATTTCCCGGGGATTATCTCGAGAGCCCCCGATCGTCTCGTCACTCCATACGATCTCTCCAGGGAGCGCGTCGGCCCACTGCAGGAATCGCGCCGTCGACGCCGGAAGCGTACCGGTAGCGCCCGCGGACGTTCCGTCCCGGGGTAGAAGCGCTATCCGCCCGGTCACATCATCGTCGGGGAGGATGATCGCGATCTCGGCCGGTGCGGTCGTCGCGAAACGCCACCCCTCGGGATGGGAGAACCCGATCCAGTCGGTGGCGACGTATGCGGTCTCCCGAAAGCTCGGCGTCACCGACGCGGGCCAGGGGCTGAAATAGCGACGAGCCGGCGCTTCCTGGCCGCCGCCGTCGGATGCTCTCTCCGGAGGCGGATCGCCGGCGGGTGCCACACTCGCACAGCCCGTGATGGAGACGACCGTTGCGACCGCGACGGATACGACCATGTGAACGACGATCCGGAAGGGGGTGAATCGGCGATCCACCGATCCGGTACGGTTGAGGGAGGAACGGGACGGAACGTTTTTCGTCATGAGTCTATGGTAATACGTGACTCCCGGAGGCGCTACCGTCGCATACGGGTATTTCGGAACCGATCGCTTCGTCGGAACCGGCGCGGTCCTCAGAACCGATCGGTTCCCAAAAAGTGGTCCGGGAGGGAGAACTCGGCTCGTCCCGTTTGACCGATATCAAGGGTGATCGTGATTCCATCCTCCGGGAGCGCTTCTCCCGGCGCCATCCCCTCCGTCGCGGAGGTGACGAAGAGGAGCCCCAGATCGGAGCCGCCGAAGGCGACGCTGCTCGGTTGCCGCATCGGGACGGCGTATCGGGTGCGGAGCGTTCCGTCCGGGTTGTAGTGGTCCACGCAACGTCCGCCCCATCGGGCGCTGAGGATCGAACCGTCGAGAGCGACGGTCATCCCGTCGGGTGCTCCGGGCTGATCGGTGGAGACGATGAACGCCTCGGGTGCGCCGATCGTGCCGGCGTCGTAGGGAAAGCGATAGATCGTCTTTCGGAGCGTATCGGTCCAGTAAAACCACCTTCCGTCAGGGCTGAACCCCATCCCGTTGGGCAGTCGGGGTTTCGGAAGGTCCGGAGTGGCGGGGTTCGGCAGCACAAGCGCCACCCGGTCCCGCCGGGTGTACCGCACCAGGGCGCCGCCCCCGTCGTTGTATGCTCCGGCGCCGGGGTTCCAGGGCATCATCCCCGCGAGGTAGCTTCCGTCCGGGGCGGCGATCACGTCGTTGAAGCGGTGGGTCCCCGCGGTGGCAGGAGGGAGCGCATTCGGAACCGGGGCTGTCCCCCGTGAAGGGACTGATCGTCTTGGCGTGCCGTATTCCTGCGAAATACGTGCAAAAGGCGCGTCGGCCACGCGTTTCGCTCCGTCCGGCGATGCGTCGCGCGTCGTGTACTCGTAGAGCCCGTCGGCCCCGGCGATGAGGTACCGCCCCGCCTCCCGCCCCAGAGCAGTGATTCCGATCGTGAATAATCCTGTGGGGTGGAACTGCGGCGTGCCGATTCCTCCGTCCCCGACCGGGACGGAGAAGAACCCCCGGCGATACGCATCGACCCAGAGAAACGCTTCGCTCCGCGGGTCCCAGATCGGCCCCTCTCCGAGAATATTCGGCGTCGACGAAACGACGTGATAGTCGGGGTGCTGCGTCATGTTCCACCTCCTGTGGCGCGGTTCGTCCGCTTCGTTCCTTCTCGCCCGTTCGATCCGCTACCGCGTTGACGGAAGAATCTCGATCTCGACGCGGCGGTTCGCCGCCCGTCCTTCCTCGGTCGCATTGGTTGCCGTCGGTTCGCTTCCCCCTCTTCCGTCGTACAGGAGGCGCCCCGCTTCGATGCCCCGAGCCACCATCTCGTCGACGATCCGTTTCGCCCGCTCGAAGGAAAGCTCGATCTGGCTGATCTCGGTACCCACGTCCGCCGTGTGTCCGACGATCAGGATGTTTCGGTCGGGTACGCTCCGGAGGGCGTCGGCGATCCGGTCCAGCCGGGGACGCTCGCCGGGGAGCAGGACCGCCTGGTCCGCGACAAACTGGAGGTTCCGGATCGAGAGGGAGACGCGGTTGTCTTCGGTCGCCCGGACCTCCACGTCCTCGATACCCTCCTCCTCGATCTGTGACGTGATGCTCGACGCGATCCGGATCGCCTCGTCCTGGGCTTCGATATCTCCACTGCTTCGGTACCATGTCAGGAGGAAACCGGTCCGTTCCTCCAGGGAGCCCGAGGGGTGTCGAAGCTGCTCCCGGAGAGTGGTTCGTTGGAGGATCGGTGCGCCGCCACCGGCTGGAAGGAGTACGGTGATCTCGTGGCTCCCGTGGAGAACGTAATCCCCGGGGAGGGTCGGAAGCCCTGCGATCAGATCCCGGGCGGGATGGCTGCCGAGCTCGCCCCGGGAGAGGGGGCCCCGGAGCGCGTACATCCCCGTTACGTGGTGTACCCGTTCTCCCTGGTAGTCGGTAATCCCTTCGTACCGGTACGCCACGAGAACCGGTACCGCCACCGCTACGTCCCCCTCGAGGTAGAGGTGAGCGACTCCAGGGGCCTGCCACGTTGATCCCGGGCCGACGGGCTCCTCCGGGAATCGCGGCACCGAGCGAAAGAGCGGCGCCCGCTGGCCGTCGGGCGCTACCGTTACCCCGCTGCGAGCGTAAGCAACAGATGCCGCGTTTCGCTCCGCTACCCGCTGCGCCACCGTCCGGCTGTCCCGGGTGGTGTTCTCGCTGACCATCAGCTCACCGGAATAATTCTCCCGTAGATCCCGACGAACGGCGGAGGTGTCCGACTGCGGCGCCGACGGTGGTGAGATTTCTCGTGACGGTGCTGTTCCCGCCGGCGCTGCTCCTGTCTCCGTTGCCGATGTTGAAGCATCCTGCCTGCGGGACAGAAGAAGGAGCGTTTCCCGGTTCGTATGTCCCTGGTACCGGCCGTCGAGGTGGACAGAGTAGTTCCATCGCCGGAGGATCTCCACCTCCGCACCGAGATCGAGGGTGAGGAGATGCTCCTGGGCGCCGAGGGGGGCGATCACGAGGAGTAATAGCACCGGAAGATACGCCGTGAGGCGTTTCGGGGACAGAAGGGGAGGCTTCACCTCTCTATCATAGAAGAGGCCGCCGCGGTTCCGCCAGTGGTGATTGTGTAGAGAGGGCGCCACCACGGTTCCGCCAGTGGTAATCGTGTAGCGGTCAAGAACGAAACGTCCCTTTCAGAGGGACTCACTACACGAGGCATTATTTGCTATAATCCTGTCAGGATGTTTAACCCGGATCTCGTCATCTTCGGTATGCACTCTACACCGGTCGTCACCGTAGGTGTTCTGACCGCTTTGTGGGGCGTTGTCGTCGCATTACGCGTCCGGTGGTCTCGCCTCGGTCTGTGGTATCTCGCCTTTGCGGGTAGCGTCGCGACCTACGCGATCGCCGTCGGCATCTCCTATGCGGTGACGACAAGCCACCTGTCCCTGTTCTGGGACAGAGTTGCCCATATCGGGATCTCTTTCATGCCCTGGGCGTTCTACGGTTCCGCGTCGGCGATCCTCGGGGTGCTTTCGTCGGTGACACAGATAAAGATCCGGAGAAACATGCTGATCGTCGCGTTAATCCAGGTTTCCCTTGTCTGGTGGACCGACCTTATTATCGCCGGGAATTATCGGACCTCCTGGGGCTGGTTTTCAGAATATGGTATTGTGGGGCTCCTCTTTCTCGCGTACTTTGCGGTGGTACTGATCGTCGTGCTTCGCCGGTACCTCCTGGAGTACCGAGCCCGTACGGTGTCGCTCCAGCGTCGACGTCTGGCGTGGCAGATCGTGGCGATCCTCTTCGGGTTTGGCGCGGGGGTAGACGTCCTCCCCGCAGTCGGGTTCAATCTCTTCCCCTTCGGATTCATCCCGATCGGGTTGTTTGCCGTTATCACCGGGTTTGCGATCCTCCACTATCGCCTGGTGGATATCACTCTCGAGCTCGCGGCGCCGACGATCCTGAAAACACTTTCCAGTGCGATCGTGGTTACCGATCGGAATGAGGTGGTCCGTATCGCCAACAGTCGTGCTCACGAACTGCTGGGAGTTCCCGACGGGTCGCTTGTCAACTGTCCCCTCGACGAGACCTCCGCAGGTGAAGCGATACGTACTTCGGAGCTCCCGATGTCCGTTCCGTTTCGCGACGCCGAACGTCCGGTCACCTTTCCCGACGGGCGGACGGTGGTCCTCAGCCTTTCGGCATCGTATCTCACCGACCACCGGAACAACGTCGTCGGTACGGTGTATGTCGTCCACGATATCACCAAGCGCAAGCGAGCTGAGGAAGAACTGGAGCACCTCGCGTTGTACGACGATCTGACGGGGCTTCCGAACCGAAAACTCTTCTTCGATCGCTTCGAAATGATGCTTAATGCGGCGCGCAGGGACGGTACGACCTGTGCACTCCTGTATCTCGATCTGAACGGGTTCAAGAAGATCAACGATGAATACGGGCACCAGGCGGGAGACACGGTCCTCCGGCTTTCGGCGCAACGAATCCGTTCAACGATACGCGATATCGATACCGTTGCCAGGATCGGTGGTGACGAATTCGTCGTTCTCTGCGGAGAACTCCACGATCCGGAGGTTCTTAGCGGCATCGTAGCAAAGATCCGGGACGCCCTTGTACGGAACATCCGGTTACCGGACCGTACCGTCGCGGTTGGGGTGAGCATCGGGACCGCCCTGTTCCCCGAGGAAAGCGAGGACCGGGATGTGCTTCTGTCGATCGCGGACCGACGTATGTACGGCGAGAAGGACCGGATGCGGTAGCTCGCGATGGGCTGCGATGTTACCATGATGGCACGATTATTGCTATTTAAATACCATGAGTTTTTTCGTTATCGTTCCGGTGTTCGCCGCGACGGTTTCGGTTGTCTTGGGTGTTCGAAGCGCTGCAGGAGGCAGATTCGGCTGGAACCGCGCGTTGGCACTGATGTTCGGTGCGACAGCGTTCTGGTCTATCGGATACGCCGGTGAGATTCTCCACCCCGGGTTGAACGGCAAACTGTGGTGGGACAATCTCCAGTTCATCGGTTACTCCCTGGTCGCTCCGGGAAGCCTTCTGTTTACGCTGCTCTTTCTCGATTATCCCCTCGGCCGCCGAAAGCGGTTGTGGTTGTTCCTGGCCCTGGAGCCGATCGCCACCAACATACTTGTCTGGATCGACCGGTACGAACATCTGATCCGTATCGATCCGCATCTCGTACACTTTGGGGGTCATGAGTTTCTGGAGTACACCTGGGGGCCGTGGTTCGTGGTGTCCACTGCGATCGCCCTCGCGATTTCGTTTCTCAGCCTGGCGTTGCTCGCGTTTCGCGCTGCCACCGTCTCTGTCCGGTACCGCAGACGCATGGTGATCCTCTTTATCGGCATGGCGATTCCCTGGCTCGGCGGGTTTCTCTCGACGATCGGGCTCGCCTCACCCTGGGTACGGCACCTCGACGTCTCGCCTCTCTTCTTCACGATCGGTTTCTCCGTAATTATGTGGGCCTCCCGCTCCGGCGGTTTCTTCTCCGTCACTCCCAGGACATACAGACGAGTGGTAGAGGAGATGCCCGACGGTCTCCTCGTAATCGCAAAGGACGGTACGGTGCTCGACGCCAACCCTGCGGCGGTAGCGATGTTCGACGGAGACGATAGCAGAGTCGGAACGATGCCCGCCGACGCGTTGCTCCCGCGTCCGATCATCGAAGAGGTTCTCCGCAGCGACTACGCACCGCGTAGTGCGACGGTGGCGGTCCCTGCGCGGCATACGTTACGCCACTTCTCGATCCGGACGATACCGCTTACCGACAGCAGAAAGCGGCGTACGGGGCAACTGGTCCTGTCCCGGGACATCACCGAAGAGGTCCACTCCCGGCAGGAGCACGAGCGGTTGAAACGGGAGGTCGATTCTATCGTTCACCACGATATCCGCTCGCCGGTGAACGGGATCATCGGTGCCGTCGAGCTCCTTCGTGCGGAAAACGCTGTGCCGTCGGAGTATCTCGAGATGCTGAAGGCGATCGAAGAATCCGCCAACAAGGTGCTCGCGACACTCGACCAGACACTGACGATCTTCAGGATCGAGGAGGGGAAATTCGACTACATCCCGGAGCCGATCGACCCGGCATCGATCGTGTCCGCGTGTATCACCGATCTATCCGGGATCGCCCGGTATCGGCGCGTCGAGATCGATACCGCTATCGATCTCCCCGACGGAACACCGCCGGCGGCGGGGGACGAGACCCTCGCGTATACGATCATCGCCAATCTCCTGCGGAACGCGATCGAGGCTTCCCCCGAGGGTGGATGTGTTTCCGTCTCCCTTGGTACGACCGCCGAATGGTACACGATCGCGATACGGAACGAGGGTGTCGTTCCTCTGAAGATACGGGATATCTTCTTCGAGAAGTACGCGACGGCCGGTAAAAAAGGAGGAACCGGGTTCGGCACCTACATCGCAAAGATGTTCTCCGAAGCGCAGGGGTGGAAGATTTCGATGGAGACCTCTTCCGCGTCGGGTACAACCTTGACCCTGCAGATCCCGGTGTACCCGACGGATGCCGGAAACCGATAGCTATGAACACCGCACAACCGGGCACGCCGGGCGCGCGGAGGCAGGAGGTTGCGGCCTCGTTTTTGGAGCCTTCGTATCGGTCATAGAAGACGTTGGTTATACGAGACCGATGCGTATCCCTTTCTCCGTGACGAAATCGCGGTACTCACCGCGAGGATAGGTTCCGGATCAGAAGAAGCTACGGGTTCGGAATGTGCTTGCGCTACAATCGGATCGGCTCGATCGATCGCACACTCCGGATCGGCCGGGACCGTCGGTGCCTTCGGTTCGGGGACTCGACCGACTTGGTCGATCCCCGCGACGCGGTAAAACCCACTCTCGGGTTCCGCCTCGGGGCACAATCGATCGGTGACACCCCGCCTCGGGAGGATGTGATTCGTCAAGTCCAATATCGGCCCGAAACGGAGAAACGTGTCGGACAACGATGGAAACGCCGGTCTTCCGCTACCAGCAGAGATATTCATTGAGATGCGATATTCACACCGTCCCGGTCGAATAGCAAGAGCTTTTCCGTGGGAACGCCGATGACCGCAGTATCACCCTCCCGGAGCGGTTTTTCCGAATCAAATCGAGCGAAAAAACGTCTGTCTGATACGCTGAACTGAACGATCGTCTCCGGTCCCGTCGGAAGAACGGCATCGATCGTTCCTTCGAGGGAGATCGAACCGTTCGTACGAGCTGATTCGTGCAGGTTCCCCCCGATCCGAACGTGCTCCGGTCGGAACCCGATCGCGTGGACCCGACCTTCCGGGAGACGATTCGATCCGCGATGAATCGCCCCCTCTATCGTTCGAAACACCGTCTCTTCCGTGATCTCCACAACATTGATCGGAGGACTGCCGACAAATTCCGCAACGAAGCGGTTGGCGGGCCGGTGGTAGATCTCCGTTGGAGTACCGAACTGTTGTAATGTGCCATCTTTCATCAACGCGATATGTGTTGAAAGGGTCATCGCCTCGAGCTGGTCGTGGGTCACGAACACCGTTGTTCGTCCGTATCGATGATGTATCCGTTTCAGTTCGGTCCGCATTTCGAGACGCAGTTTCGCGTCAAGATTGGAAAGCGGCTCATCAAGGAGAAAGACATCCGCTTCGCTTGCGAGCATTCGCGCAAGAGCAACCCGTTGCTGTTGCCCGCCTGACAGTTGAAACGAGTACCGTTGCGCAAGTCCTCCAATCTGTAACAGCTCGAGGACTTCCTGTACTTTTCGAGTACGATCGGCTGGTGGTACCCCCTTCAGCTTCAGAGAAAACTCGACATTCTCACCGGCGGTCATGTGTGGCCACAATGCATAGCTCTGAAAGACCATTCCGAGACCGCGTTTCTCCGCTGGAAGGAATACACCGGTGTCGGTATCGAGAAAGGGGCGACCGTTCACCGTTATCGCGCCCTTTTCCGGATATTCCAGCCCGGCGATCAGCCGTAACGTTGTCGTCTTGCCGCACCCCGATGGACCGAGGAGACTTACGAACGATCCGTTCTCGATCGTCAACGAGAGATCGTCTACGGCGCGTACCCCGTTCGGAAAGGTCTTCTGCAAGTTTCGGATAACGATACCGGACATATTTCATGCTCCTCTCAGGCTGCCTGCGAGGCCGGTCTTGGTGACCGTCTGCAGGATGAGTGTCAGTGCCGTGATGATTCCCACGATAACCAGGACCAGCGCGTTGGCGAGGGGTTCGTAGCCGTAGTCGATGTACCGAAGTACCAGCGTTGTTAAGAGTTCTACGCCTGGTACCGCAAGGAACATCACCAGGACAAGTTCCTTCATCCCGGATATAAACGGGAGGATCAGTGCCGGAGTGAGGGATCGTTTGAGGATCGGTAATACGATCCGGGTGAAACGGATCCGCCACGGTGCCCCGGCAACCATCGCGGCGTCCTCGGGCTCCTCACCAAGTTGTATCATTGCGGATGTGCCGGCCCGTGCTGCAAAGGGAAGATACTTTACCGCCATCGTGAGTACCACCAGGAACATCGTACCGTACAATGCAGGAACGGGACCCCGGGGTACGGCGAACAGCGTGAGGTACGCCGCACCGAACCCGATCGTTGGAACCAGGAACGGCAGGAATGAGAGTTGCTTCAAGTATGCGCCGAGAACCCCCGCGCGCCCGCGGGTGGTCACATAACCGATCAGGATCCCTGTTGAAGCGGCGATTACCGCGGCAAAGCTGACGACCCGAAGACTGTTTCCGGCAGCGGCTATGACGTCACGGTTTCTCAACAGTCCGCGCGTATCCGTGCCTCCCGGGAACGTATCGCCGATCCAGTAGATCGACGTGAAATTATCCCAACGAAATACACCCGGCTCGCGGGTGATCGTCGAAAGGAGCAGCGCCACAAGGGGTACCACGATCGACACGAAGAGAATGACACAGACAAGGACGGTAGCAGGCACTCGATACGCTCCAAGGGCGACCGGGGTGCGGGAGCTTCCTTTTCCCGATATCGTTACGAACCGCCGGGCGTTACGCACGAGATACAGATCGATGCCGATGGCGGTGACACCAAGGAGGACAATGATCGTCGTGAGTACCATCGCGACTCCGGTATCGCCGTTTTGTATGCTTCGATACAGCGATGTCGAGAGAACAGTGTACTTCGTCGGGGATCCAAGCAAAAATGGCGCGCCAAAGGAACCCACCGTCTCCGAAAACAACAGAAGCGCCGAACTGCTCACCGACGGCAAGAGAATCGGCATCGTTATTCGGCGCATGATCAGTGCACGGGGAGCACCGAACACCATCGCACTCTCCTCGAGTTGTGCATCCACCGAATGGAGCGCCCCTGATATGAGTATGAACGCAAGGGGAAAGTAGCTGAGTGTCAACGTGACGATGATCGGTATCGGGCCGTATGCCAGCCAATCCGGTACGCTCATTCCTACCGACTCGAGGATTCCCGGTGCACCCGCCATACGTCGATTCTTGAAGATTGTGATCCACGCAAGGGCAAACGTCCACGCCGGGAAGATATAGGGAAGTACGAGGGCCCGACTCATCAATCCACGACCGGGGATATCGCTCCGGACCAGCAGCCACGCCGTTCCCGTACCCAGAAGCACCGAACAAACGACAACGGAGAGACTTATCATAAGGGTACGCCCAAGGGGCTTCCAGAACAGTTGGACGCTGATATTTGAACGTAAGACCCGCTGGAGATAGTAATCCGTGAATGCTCCGATTTCGCTTCCAAGGCGGGAGGCGTCCCGGAATTGCACCTGGACACCCTCGATAACCATCGTCAACAGGGGACCGAGTACAAGGTACGTCAATACACCTGCAAGGAATAACCGGATCGCCGGCGTAGGGTCGTGTTGAAGAAACCGGAGAGTCCGTCTCAGCGACGGAACTACTCCGGAAACACGCTTCGAGAGAATATCTCGTGGCATGGTGACGAGCCGCTGTTCTATCGCTCGGCGTACATCAGCCAGTAATCCTGCAACGCCTCTCGGTGTGCCCATCCGGCTTCGTAATCAACCGGCATGAGTACCTCGGTCCAGGCACTCCACGATCCGAGAGCATCATCGGGATGGACCGGTAGATCCGGGTTCGGCGAAAACGCTCCGATGTCGCCGAGCCATGGTCCCACGCCACCCTCCTGGAGCAGGAACTCTACAAACAATCGTGCCGCATTGGGGTTGGGGCCGTCCGAGACGACGAGTGCCCAGTTGTCAAGAGCGTACCCTACAAACGGTTCCATTTCGAGAGCGACGGCAAGACTGAGGTTGCGTTCTTCGATATCACGGTGTTTGGTATATGTATAGAGACCGACCGGAGGATTCTCCTGCCCGCTCGCCCCGATCGCTTCGGCGACATCGTCGTCGCTTCCCGTGACCGCCGGGTCGTTCTCGAAGAACCGACGGATGAATTCCCAGCCGGCATCTTCCTCCCGCAGCTCAATCTCCCGTCCGTAATAGTCGCGATACGCATCAGCCATCATGTCGGAGTTTTCAACGATCGTTGCGAAAAAACTGAGGGTTGCCGGAGTTTCAAGGGGATCCCGCAGGAATACGCGCCCGTTCCATTCCTCCTCAGTGAGCTGCCAGATGTTGGTAACCGGACTCCCGTCGGGGTATACCTCCGGATTGTATCCGAAGACGCGGGGCTGGAGACGGAAATTTACCGGGTCCAGGAACTGTTCGTTGATCACGCCACGCATCGTCTCCGGGGTGTAGGGCTCGACGTATCCTCTGGGTATAAGCTCGTTGAACAGGGTGGGGCCATCTTCATAAAGAATGACGTCGACCTGGATGTTACCGGCGTCGGACTCACGCATAACCCGTTCTCGTTGCTCCGGATCTCCCATTTTGGTACCTCGAACGGGTATTCCATAGGCGGCTTCAAAATTCTCTCCGGCGGGTCCGATTCTACTGGAGGTAGCGTATACGACTACTTCTCCTTCGGCTCGAGCTGCTTCAATCAGTTTTTCTCGTTCATCCATCGAGTAGACGGTGCGTTCTTGCGACTCCTGTGCGCCGGAGGCGAAAACCGTGCCTCCGAACGACATAAAGACAAGAATCCCCAGAACCATTGCGATTGTGTTCCTCATAGCATCCTCCTGAAAAAATAGTTTCATATATGGATAGTGCGGAACATATGTTTCTTTTTTATGAGGATCGTAAAAAGAAATGGGAAAATACGGGTCAACTCAACCGGTTAACGTTCTTTACGGAATGAAACCCGCTTTCTCGAGAACGGTTGCCTTGTAGCGTTCTGCCGCTTCAACCTTCTCGCGGAGTTGTTCTGAGTGACGCGGTGTCAGCGATCCGGAGATGATCGCATCGCGAAGGGCTGCATATGACGTGATCGATCCGTCACACTCGTTGTAGACGCTGCCGATCTGCGAAGGATGGTGGGCATCGCTGCCGCCGATGACAGGGAGTCCCCGTTCGTCCGCCGTATCGAGAACGAGATCGATCATCTCGATACCGTGGAGAAAGAGATCCTTCGCATTCAGATCGATCGCATCGAAACCGTCTACCAGCGACTCGTCCAGGATGCCCGTGAGGGACCGTGTATGGTCTCTTCCCACGAATCGGAAGGGATGTGCCCAGACCTTCAGCAGATCCAGTGATCGCGAAAGGGAGAACAACTC
>JBKHFT010000072.1:0-15938 GCA_046540055.1 Alkalispirochaeta sp. | reverse complement strand
CAGAGCGTCGTACACGGAAGCGTCTCCTTCAACGACAACCGCTTCATCGAAGCGACGGCGCGCCTTGCGGCGATCCTCGGCACCCGGGCGCGGAACTATCAACAGGATATCAAGGTCGATCGTGGCGCCGACAGCCCCGACAAGAGTTGGCTCTCCACGGCGCGACGGAACTACAAATTCTACGGCTTCGACGTCAAGATGCTTGACGAGCTGTACAAGATCGCCGCGGAAAACGTCTGGTAGGTGCCATATGAGTAAGACCCGATCCGTTCTGGAAAACGTCGTGATCGTCGTAATCGTCCTCGTCCTGGTGCAAACGTTCCTCGAGGACCTGGCTCTCGTACTCGGATGGAGCGTCTCGGCGCGGCAAATCCTGCTCGTCGCAGGCTTTTTCTTCGACCTGTTCTTCACCGTGGAGTTTATCGTCCGGAGCTACGACGCCTGGCGCTACCGGCGACTCGGCGAGTACTTCCGGCACGACCGGGGGTGGATCGATTTTCTTGCGAGCATACCGCTGCTGTTGCTGAACAGCGCTCCGGGTGTGCTGGCGATCCTCGTCGGCGGGGTGCCCCTTGTGGGTGTCGGAGGGATGCTGAACGTCCTGAAGGTGGTGAAAGCGATCCGGATCGCCCGTGTACTGCGGTTGCTTCGGGTTCTCAAGATCTTCCGGAAGATCAAGAACACCGATTCTACGATGGCACAACGTCACGTGGCGATGATCAGCGCCACCACCGTGTCGGTGTTCGTCCTGATGCTCCTCGTCCTCTCCGGCCTCAGCGGTACCTTCGGGGCCGCAACGGTAGAACAGGAGTACCAGGAGGGGTTGCTGCGGGCCGTCGCGCACCTTGAGGAATCTCCTTCGAATGTCGAGACTGTCGCTGCGACTCACCCGGGGATCCTCGCGATCGAACGGGACGACACGGTGGTGTACAGCCGTCACGACCAGCGTTATTTCGACCGGTATTATACGGCCGGAGACTACGCGTTCCTCCAGGCGGGGGAGATTGCCCTATTCGCAGACCTGCTTCCGATCGGTCGCACCCAGGCTCAGGACAACCTGCAATACTTCGTGATCATCGTCGCGATCGTCCTGGTGTACCTTTTTGTGTACAGTCCTCACTTCGCGATCACCGTGACCGACCCGATCCACGTGATGCGCCGGGGTATGGCGGAGAAGACGTACACCCTGGAGGTCAAGATCCCGCAACGGTACCGTGACGACGATATCTATCGCCTCGCGGCGGAGTACAATCGCGTCTACCTTCCGATGAAGGACCGGGAAAACGCCGTCGACGAGGGAAATGCCGGGGGAAGCGCTCTTTCCCTGGGCGACGTCGGTGATCTGTTCGACTGACGACGGGTAACGGTGGCTGGTAATGATCGTCTCGATGCTTCTCGTGATTATCGAACTCCCCGATCTCGAATCGATCAAAGACAAGCGCAAGATCGTCCACAGCGTCCGGGATCGGGTAAACCGCAAATTTCGCGTCAGCGTCGCCGAGGTAGACCTGGAGGAGAGTCTCTCCTTCAGCCAGATCGGGGTGGCGGTGGTAAGTAACGACCGTACTCACGGGGAGCGGGTGATCCACCGGGTTCTGGAGTTTATCGAGACGATCGTCCCCGGGCGTATCCAGGAAGTGCAGACCCACACCGAGTCCTACGAATAAACGACACGCCTACCGTTCGAAGAGATAGAGATCCGGGAGGGTGTGATCCCGTTCCAGCGTGAAGATCCGCTCCTCCCGTTCCTCGCTTGTTGCCGAGACCGTGAAGTAATGGCTCAGCGGATCAAACCGTCCGTCGGTAACGCGAATCTCGAAGGTGAACTCCCGCGTCTCTCCTGTGTGTTCGGCGGGTATCGGAGCCGGCCAGAAGTTGTACGTCCCTGGTGCCTGTTTCGGGATCTCGTAGGGGTTGGTCCACCGCTCGCCGAACATCTCGACCGGGTCCTCGTCCCGCAGGAGCAAAACGGTGACTTCCGTCACCGGTGAGAACCGCGTCCCGTCGAGAAGACGCCCCCGGATCGTGGGAAAGTTGTAGCAGGGACCCTCCGGATGCGGGTGCGACCCGGAGTCTTCGGTACCTGCGGTAACTCCGTCGTGGTAGTAGTTCCTTCGCACCGCGGTGACGCGGTGAAGTCCTTCGTGGGCGAGGCGGACGAGATCTACCGAGAGTTGCCGGTCTTTCTGGAGGTCCGCGGTGAGGTGGGCGTATCCCCGGCTGGAGCTGACGTACCGAGGTTCTACCCGGTTCAGAACGTAACACACCGCATCGATCCGGCACTCTTCGCTGCCGCAATACCGCGGCGATGCCGACGCGCGATCCTCCCGGGCGATCTCGGAGACGATCGAGGCGACAAGCTCCTCCATCAGGTTATGAATCTCCATGGGAAGCTCCTTTCTCGTACTCTATCGGAATATCGAAGATCTCCCGGCTTGCTTCGACGGCGTCGCGGAAATCACGGATCGTCTCTTTCAGGGCGAAGTAGTTCAGCCCGGCGAAATAGATCTTGCTGAATACGGTGTAGGTGATCTCGTGGCGGTCGGTCTGGAGGGAAAAGTAACACCCGAACTCGTAGAGAGAGTGCATCGCCTCTTCCATCCGCTCCCGGACGAAGTTCGCCATCTCCGCCGCGAAGGTAAAGGTGAAGGCGAGTTCGAGAAACTTCGAATCCGCATCGATGAAGAGTCCCGCCTGGAAACCATCGGTTCCGGTAAATCCGGAGCTGTAGCTGTCTTCACTTGTGTCGCTGTCGCTCAGTTCGTACCCGAGTTCACGGAAGAGGACGTGGACCCGGCGAATGCGCTCCTGCATCAGACGGTTCGGCTTCATGTGACTTCCGAGTGTACATCATCGAAAGGGGGTTCACAACTCGCGGGGAGGTAGTCCGCATCGATATGGTGGAGAGAAGCAAAGATCTGTTCCCGCGCGTTCGGGTGGATTCGGGCGAGATCTTCCACGATCGGGGCCACCCTGCTCCTGACATTTTTCTCCCGGAAGGGACAGTCGATGGAACTCACCGGAAGGGCGCACGCCTCGGTGACGCCCCGGATCGTGCTCTCCCGGACCTCACACAGCGGTCTGATTACCCGGAGGGCGTCGTCGAAGAACGACTGTACCGGGTTCATCGTCGCGAAGGTTCCGTGGATCACCATGTTCATCAACGTCGTCTGTACCAGGTCGTCCAGGTGGTGCCCCGTCGCGATCAGGGGGCGCCCCGGCCACTGCCGGACGTAGTCGAAGAGGATCCTCCGCCGGTTCCGACCGCAGCGGTAACAGTCGAAGCGTCCGCCGAAGGAATCGGGGCGCATATCCGCCTCGATAACGGTGAAGGGGATCTCGAGGGCATCGAAGAAGCGTCGGATCTCCGTCAATGACTCCGGCGTGTGAGGGTGCTCCCGCCAGTCGATCATTACCGCCTCGAGAGCATAGGTGATCGGTACGAAACGAAGGCGCATCCGCAGGGCGAGGGCCATCGCGAGGGAATCCTTTCCACCGGAGATTGACAGAAGCACACGATCTCCGTCCCCGATCATTCCGCACCGGTTGATACCCCGGCCGGCACGCTTGAGAAAGCCCATCACGCTCCGCGGGGGATGCGTCTCGATCAGTTCAGCCCACCGCATCGAGAGCCTCCAGGAGAATCGCCTTCGAGTCGAACGTATCGGTTACGATCTCCCGGGGAACCATCAGCCGGATACGACGCAGCGCTTCGGCGAATTTCCGCACTACCTTCCCGGCGAAGACGCTCTTCTCGGAGAACTCGAACCGTTGACCGTCTTCGAAGATCGGAAAGTGCGCTTCGAAGGAGATCGGGTCGGGTACGTCGATGATCACGTGGTGTTCCGGAACTCCGAACGCCCGGGCGAGTTCGCCCTCCACGCGGCGTCGCGTTGCGATCTCGCTCATGTCGTGGTGCCGCGGGTCGGTAGGGTCGAAGGGGATCGCTGCGGCGGGCTTGAGCAGTCGCCGACCGCCGACCTCGGCGATCAGCGCGAAGGGCGGAAAGGGGTGGTCCGAAAAGCGGGCGAGAAAGAGCTCGTCGTCGAGACCGTAGAGGTCGTCCGGGACGATCACCCCATCCTCGAGACCGAGGTAGACCGCCTTTTTTATCATCGCCGTTGCGACCCGGACGGTCCGGTGCCAGTACACCGCGCGGTACATGAGAAACTTGGAAAAAAGAATGTTCTCTACCGCGGAGACACCCGTTTCATCGAGGCCGATCCCCTCGTAGCCGTTCGGACGGATGCGGCTGATCGCGAAATCGATATCCTGGATACCGTAGGGGACGCCGCAGAAATAGGCATCCCGGTTGAGGTAGTCCAGCTTGTCCGGGTCGAGACTGCCGGAGAGGAGGTTTCGGTACAGATGGACCTCCTCGTTCCCTCCGGCGTCGAGGGATTCGTCGACGATCGCCGCCACGAGGTAGGGGTCCACGGCGAGGTCCTCAGTAAGGTGTCGCTTGAGTTCCCCGGAGCGGACGATTCGACCCGTCAGGTGTTCGTGATCCGCGAGTGGTAGCGACTTGAAGCTGTGGGTGTACGGAAAGTGTCCGACATCGTGGAGGAGCGCCGCCGCAAGAAACGCCTTTACCCCTTCGAGGGAGAGTCGTGGCACCTCGGGGTGCTGGATCAGCCGGGTAAGGATGCGCCGGGCAAGGTGGAACACCCCGAGGCTGTGGTTGAGGCGCGTATGGGTCGCGCCGGGATAGACGAGATAGGTCGGACCGAGTTGCCGGATCCTGCTGAGCTGCTGGAACTCCGGCGTGTTTACCAGTTTGAGCATCGCCGGAGAGAGATATATGTGTCCCCACAACGGGTCCCTGATCGGGGCGGTATACTCCGTCTCGAGGTGGTTCCAGATGTGCGGTCGCTCGTCCATCGCTGTTCTCCTGATCGTCCTTGCCCTGTAGTGCACCACATACTACCATTGACCCGTGGTACATGCTAAGCCTGCGTCCCCGGGAGATCGACGATCGATTCGTCGGGTCGCGCTTTCCGTCGTTGTCTTTATCGTGATCGCCGTCCCCGCCGTCCTCGTCGTGCGTGCGGTTATCGTTGCGAGCGGTACGACGGCGGAACCGGCGGAAGAATCAACGAAGACGGGGGAGACGCAACCGGAACCGAGAGCACCTCTAACGATGCAGGGGAGTTCCGCCGGTGAGGAGCCCCACGCCGCAGGGGGACGCCCATCCGCCCCGGATTCCGACACCCCTCGCGACTCCGCGCCGGCGTCCTCCACCAACGACGGGAGCGAGGGCGAGACGGTTGCGCCGATGATACGGGTAACTTCGTACGATTCGCTTTCCGACGTCTCTCTCCTCGTCGCGGATACCGTCAAGGGCCTGCTCGAGTCCGCCGGCACAGATACGGGGGAGCGGTCCGGGAGATACGGACGATCCGGTGTACTCCCCTCCCTTCCTTCCGGAAACCCCGTGACGATTCCCGGGGACGAGGAAGCTCTTGGCGCGTTCGTCCGACCGATGATCGCAGGTGAGACACCGCCGATCACGTCCGTCGAGGTGGATGCACGATACCTCGAAACGGTGCTCGATGCATTCGGCGAGGAGGCGGACCCGGTCGATCTTGTGTACCGCGTGAGCGGAAACGACGAGCCGGCAGTGATCGTGCTACGCGACACATCCGGCGACTGGTGGACGATGTGGCTCTATTTTAAGGACGGTCTTGTCTTCGATCTCGAGTACCGGTCGGGAGTCCCCGAGATATAGCGGTCAACACGACGCGTTGCCGCGTCGATACTAGGGAGTGATGTACTATCTCCTGATCGAAGCGGTAGGGATGTGGCAGGCGTCACGGATCAACCCCGATGTGTACGATCATATCCGTCGCGAGATCGATCAATCCGTCGGCTCCCACGGGATGCATCGCGTCCATCACGAGAGCGACCGCTTCCTTTTTCGCGCGCCCTCAGCAGACGCCCTGGAGCCGGAAGAGGCGGTTGCCTGCGTTGCCGATATCGTCGAGACGTGTCGTGCTGCTCTGGAGCACCTCCTTTCCTTTACCGTGCTCCTCGATTACGACGAAGACTTGCGGAGCGACCTTGTAGCAACCCGAATGGAGCGGTTGCTCCGGTACGCCCGGAACGAAAACGCCGCATATCTCACCGAGACGGTGGCGGTTGCGGTGGAGCCCCATGTTGAACTCGTGCAGGCCGGCGGCATCTACCAGGTTGTATCGTTCCGCAACGCCCCGGGTATCAGCGACCGCTCGTATTCCGCCGATCTTCGGGACCCCGAGGTTCAACGAACGATCGCGGAGATCGCCGCGGATATCGGAGACGATGACGACCCGCGGTCACTGTGGATCGATACCGACGATATCTCCGTTACCGTCGATGCGCTGGAACAGGTGTTACCGGGGGATGTGTACACGGTGCGGTGCGCCGGTGCCGACGCGGTCTCTCCCCTCCTGCATCGGTTGATCCGGTGCATACGGGAACGTCTCTGCGAAGAAAACCGAAACCGCCCGACGGAAGCGACCGGGGGAGTCACGCGCACGATTCGGAACGATCCCCCCCGGACACCGACGGAAACGCTACTCCGCCGATTCTCCGAGGCGCGAGGCGGGTACGTTCAGTCCTCGGCGGTGACCGGAGAGATGAGCGTCGCCCTCTCCGCGGCGATCGGCGAACCCCGGGAGGACGGCCCGGTGGTGTGGGTCGTCCTTGAGGCACTGGATGAGACGGAGTTCGCCATTCGGGACGCTCTCCTCGAGACGCTCAGAGGTGTCGCGGCGCGAAACCGGCGATACCGGTTCATTGCGGTAGTCGGGGAGGACAGTGATTTCGCGGAGAGAGAACCGGTTGCACCGTCGGGGCGGTGGATCTTCCGATCGTTGCCGGTGCGAGAGCGCCCCGATGAGGACACCGGTACCGGCACCGGAACCGGTGAGAATGGCGGTGACAAGGATGGTGAATCCTTCGCGGAGCGCCGTTTCGAACGCGCATGTGTATACTGGGCGCAGTACGGGGGGGCCGAGGTCCGGCCGGAGCGTTTCACCGATTCCCTTGCACAGAACCTCCGGACAAGCCACTTCATCACGATCCTTGTCGTCCATCGCCTCGTCCCTGTTCTCGATGGAGCGCTCATCGACGATCTGTTCCCTCTTCTCGGGGTTTCCCTCGCGGAACGGTCGCGGATCATGAAGGACCTCACCGAGATGGGAATAGTCCGGGGAACGATCGTTCCGGAGCTTCACCGTCTCGTCGCGTCGCACCTCCCGGCGATCGTTCCGGAAACGGTGCAAGATCAGTTCGACACGACCGTTGCCCATTACCTTCTCGAACGGATCGACCGACTTGAGCTGCCGATTGTCCCCGCGATCTGGTCGCTGTTTCGGGGAATCGACGAGGCGAAACGCCGGGAGCTGCTCCACCACGCGTTGCTGCACCAGATCGTCACCGGCGGCGATTTCTCGTTGTATGAGCGGTTTGCACCGTCGCCGTCGGTACAGGGCTCGCCCCTTGAAGTAAGCGATGTCGCGGCGCGGATTAAGCTTTACCTTCGCGACTCCCGGGGGCCCCAGGAGTGTGCGGAACTGTACCACCGGGCGCAGCGTCTCCTGGCGGCAACGGTCGTACCCGAGGCGGTAGAAGCGGATGTTCACCTTGCGCTCGGAGAGTTTTTCCTTGCCCGTCGCAACTATCCGGAGGCACTCGCCGCGGTAAAGCGCGCGGTGATGATGCAACAGGACGAGGGGTGGACCGCCGTCCACGGCCGTGGACCGGCGATGAGTCACCTGCTGATGGCTCGAATCATGCTGGCCCAGCGGCGGCTGAACGACGCAGGGCAGTATCTCGGATTCGCCCGGGAAGAAGCGCTCCGGGACGAGGAGACGAGCCTGATCGCTCGATCTCTCGAAGGGATCCGGCAATTTGTCATAGGAAACCTGACTCGAGCGTACCGCATGATCGGTGAGGTATCGCGACCACTCCTCGAAGGCGGATACACCGAGTGGTACGTCCTTGTCGAGTTCCTCCTGGGACGCATCAATTACGAACTGGGGGAGTACGAGATCGCCGGAGATCTTTTTCGTGGCATCGCCGCGTACTGCGACGCGATCGGACTCGAGTCGCCGGGAGGCACGATCGCAGCGTGGGAGCTTCGCAGCCATCTCGCCCTCGGCGGTGCATCTGATCCTCCCCGCGTTGATAACGACAGCCTTCCCGAAAGCGCCGAGAAGCTCTTCTTCATCGCCGAGGCGCTGACGCGGGCCGGACGATTCAGCGACGCACTGCCGTACCTGGAGTCTGCGGACGAGCGGGAATCGGAGATAGACCGGTGGCCTCGTCTCGGCGTGTGTTGGGATAACGGATTCGCCTCCGTCGAGGACCTGGTGATCGCCGACGGACGGGGAAGTACGGAGCTCCGCAGGTTGATTCGCTCGTACTACGCCTGGACTCTCGCCCACCTCGACCGGCAGGAGGAGGCGGTCCCGATCTTCTACGCCCTCACTCGTGGATCCGAAGGGGGTGCGATCGATCCCTATGCAGGACTGTACAATTACCTCTACTCAAGCGTGCTCCCGAAGGAGCGGTCCGGCGACCGGGACGACCGGATGACCGTTCTTGGCAAATCGGTGAAACTGATCCAGGAACGAACGAGCAGGATCGACGAGTATCGCGACAAGATGCGGTTTCTCAAGCGGAACGGATGGAATCAGCAGTTGATGCAGGAAGCGCGGAAGTACAATCTGGTATGATGCCCACGACCATTGACACTGCGCCGATGTCTCTGATAAATTCGCGCCTCGTTCACGTGGTGGCGTAGCTCAGTCGGTAGAGCAAGCGGCTCATATCCGCTCGGTCAGGGGTTCAAGTCCCTTCGCCACTACAGGTATAGCGGCTGCTTCACAGGTGTTGAGGCAGCCGTTTTTTTATTCGCCGTCGCCGGCGGGAGAAGAATCGTTGCCGGCGGTGCCGCCGAGAGGAGAACCTCCGCGGGGGGAGCCTCTTCGCGGCAGCTCATCGATCTCCCGTATGAACTCCTCAACGTTCTCGAAGTTCCGGTACACAGAGGCAAACCGGATATACGCGACCCGGTCGAGGGTGTAGAGGCGTTCGAGGACGAGCTCTCCGAGACGGGAGGCGGTGATCTCATGGGTTTCCATCCCTTCGTGGATCACCTGTTCTTCCAGTTCATCGATCACCGTCGCGATCTGGTTCTGGCTGACCGGGCGTTTCCGGACCGCCTGTTGGATCCCTTTTACGAGCTTGTCCCGGTCGAAAGGTTCCCTTCGGTTTTTCGACTTCTTCACCACCATCAGTTGTTTCTCTTCGATCCGTTCGTACGAGGTAAAGCGGTACCCGCAGGCGAGGCACTCCCGCCGTCGCCTGATCGTACTTCCGTCGGCAAGAGCACGGGATTCGATCACTTTATCTTCCAGGGAACCGCATTTCGGACAGCGCATGTCCAACACTCCATATCTGGTGGTGTATAACCGGTTGTACCGGTTGACCCACCGTATACCGAGTTTTGCGAGAATGCAACTCGACGAGACGAATTGCACCCTCTACCGGTGTGTAGTAAAATGAACGCATGAAACTCGAACACAATACGATCCCCGTTGAACTGCTTAAAGCGCTTCCTGAAGGACTCAAGATCGTGAATCGCCACGGCAGGGAATTCCTGGTTGTGGAGAGCGTCGCGAGTCCCGGCGGAACGCCCCTTATCACCGAAAGCGTGCGCATCCACGGCGAACCGAGTATTCGCTTCAAGGCGCGTATCGGCGACAAGGAGGGGTTGATCTTCGTTGACGCGTTCTGGGGAAGCCACGCGAAGCTCTTCGGTTTTCTGCCCGCCGAAGGGCACGGTGATCAGTACGTAGAGGCGACGGTTCCGGAAACCGGAGAATCTCTTATGATCGATCGTACCTGCGACGTTCCCGGATGCACCTCGAAGCGAGGCATCGAGTTCGTGTTACCCGGCGGGGAGAACAGGATCCACGTCTGTGCCCGTCTCGGTTGCCCGGGGCATCGGATCGTTCTTGCCGATATGGCACCCCCCGTGGCGGACTCGGTGAGCGGGATTAATTTTTTCGGGGCCGGCTCCCTCGAAGACGACTGGTTCGATTCACTCGAGTAGTATCGGCGGTCTTCGCGGTACCCGGTGATCCTTCGAGGCCGGATAGCGCAGCGTCGCCGGGAAGGAAACGGCGCGAGCCGGGTACCCGCTTGTCCAAACTGCCGTGTATCGGTACGGTCTGATACCGTATGGATCAAAGACCACGCTACGAGGATCTTCCTCTCACCGTCTATAATTCGCTTACCCGGACACCTCAACAGTTCAGCGCGATCGAACCGCCCCACGTCGGCATGTACGTGTGCGGTCCTACGGTGTACTCCGACCCGCATCTCGGACACGCCCGTACGGCGGTCGCTTTCGATATCGTCTTCCGGGTTCTCAGGTTCTTCGGATATCGCGTCCGGTACGTACGGAACATCACCGACGTCGGGCATCTCGAGGACGAGGAGCACGATACCGGTGAAGACAAGATCACCAAACGGGCGCGTCTTGAGCGGGTTGAACCGATGGAGATCGTCCAGCAGTACACCTTGAGTTACCACGACGGGATGCGCCGCCTCGGGTGCCTTCCGCCGTCGATCGAACCGCGTGCGAGCGGTCACGTGATCGAGCAGATCGAGGTGGTTGAACGGATTCTCGAATCGGGTTTCGGATACGAATCGAACGGATCGATCTACTTCGATCTCGACCGGTACGTTACCGCCGGCGACGGTTCCTCCTACGGAAAACTCTCGGGCAAAGTGTTCGACGATCTCCGGGCAAACACCCGGGAGACCGCCGGCGCCGGGGAGAAGCGGAGCCCCCTCGATTTCGCCCTCTGGAAGCGCGCCGAACCGGGACATATCATGCGGTGGCGCAGTCCCTGGGGCGAGGGGTTTCCCGGGTGGCACCTCGAGTGCACCACGATGAGCACCCGGTACCTCGGTGAGCAGTTCGATATCCACGGAGGGGGGCTCGATCTGCAGTTCCCGCACCACGAGGCGGAGATCGCCCAGAGCCACGGTGCCTTCGGCGTCGATCCCGCGCGATACTGGCTCCATTCAAATATGCTCACCGTCGATGGACGGAAGATGGCGAAAAGTCTGGGGAATTTCGTCACCCTCGAAGAGATGTTTACCGGCCGCCATCCCCGGTTGGAGCGCGGCTTCGATCCGATGGTCCTGCGCTTTTTCATGCTCCAGTCTCACTACCGGAGCACCATCGACTTCTCGAGTGAGGCTCTCGAGGCGGCGGAGCGGGGGTATACCCGGCTGATGGCGGGGCTTGCCCAGGCGGAGCGAATCCTTGCGGATGAACTCGTAGACAACGCGGTTTCCGCGGCAACAGCGGCGGGGGACGATCGGCGTGTCGTCGGTCCCCGGGAAGATCCGATCGCCCGAGCGGGGCGTGAGGTGCCGCTCCCCGGCGAGATCCCGGGTAACGACGACCACGCCCGGGAGATCGCCGGGAAGATCGGGGCCTGCTGGGAGGCGATCGCAGACGATTTTCACACCCCCCGGACGATTGCCGCCCTCTTCGAACTGCTGCGGGTCACCCAGCGACCGGAACACCACGACGCACCGGATGAGCTTCAGCGCGCCGCCGCCCGTGGTGTACGCGGATTTGTCCGGTTCGTACTCGGACTTGCCCCGAAGGCATCGGAACACGACGGAACATCCGGTGGAGGTACTGCCCTGGCGCATGTGATGGAGATCGTGATCGAGATCCGGCGGGGCGCTCGGCAGAACCGTGATTTTCAGACGGCGGACATGATCCGGGACAGATTGAACGAGGCGGGGATCGCGCTGGAGGATCATCCCGACGGTACGACGACCTGGGTACAGCGCTGAAGGAGGGTTCGAGATCATGGCGGAAAAGACCCTTGAAGATATGAACGCGTTTCTTCGGGAAGCGACGGAAGAACTCCTGATGATGCGGGAGATCGATAACCTCGAGATGTATCGCGTCATCACCGAGAAGGGGAAAGAACTCGAGGGGATCAGCGACGAGGAACGGGTAGATGAGAATTTTGTCTACGGCTGCGTGAGTAACGTGTACGTCGTTGACGAGATCAGGGACGGTCGCATGTATTATCGGGGCGTTTCCGACGCCCACGTTGTACGGGGGCTCCTGGCGTACATGGTGGAGGCCCTCAACGGGCTGAAACCTGATGATGTCGTCACGGGAACCCGGGAGGCGATCGAGGGATTCGCCGAGGACGTCGACCTCAAGACGACGCTGACCCCGAATCGGGCGAACGCTTTCGGAAATATTTACGCTCTGATGGTTGAAAAGGCGGCACGCCGCGCCGGGGCCGCATAACCGTTGGGTACATCCTGGTTTTCGTGGTTACACAAGCGTGGTGCCCACCGGTTGGAGGAAAACCGGAACGAACGGTCCCGTCGGCGTCTTGTTGTCGGTGATATCCACGGGTGTTCCCGGACCTTTCGCGCTCTCCTGGAGGATGAAGTCGAAATTCGACGTGGAGATGATCTCTATCTCCTGGGGGATCTCGTGAGCAAAGGCCCCGACAGCATAGGAGTACTCCGGTACGTGGAAAACCTTGAGGAGCGAGGAATCAACGTCTCGATCATTCGCGGTAACCATGAGGAGGCGATCCTTCGCGCCCGCGACGAGGGCAAAGGCCGACTCCGGGAGATCCTCGAACGCACCCGGAATACTTCTCTCCTCGAGCCGAAACGGGGAAAAGCCCTTGATCCCCGGTGGGAACGCCTCTTTGAACGGAGCGTGTATGTTGCGTCCCTTCCCGATGCGATCCTCGTCCACGGCGGCGTCGACCTCACCCGGAATGAACCGTACGCCGACGGCGCCGCGATCGTAAACGCGAGGGAAACGGTCTACGATGAGGAGCGCGCGGCGCAGCGTCCGGTGATTCACGGGCATACCCGTGCGCCCCTTTCGGAGATTATCGAGCGTCTCGTCGCGGGGGCATCGATTCTGCCCCTCGACAACGGTGCCGTGGCGGCGTCAAACCACAACCCCTTCAAGGTAAGCGAGTACGGCAACCTTTGCTGCCTCGATCTCGACCGGTGGTCCCTCCATATCCAGCCGAACCGGGACGTCATCGACGATTCGTCGATTCCCGGGGCGTTCAGTATCCGTATCCACGTGTCGAGATAGGGGACTGCCCGCATGGTGGTCTCCTCTCGGGTCGGGTGCCTCCCCGGGGGGGCGCGCCCGGGACTGTGCATCCCTCCGTTTTCCCCGTACAATCGGGATTATGGACAACGAAATTGCGAAGCTGAACCCTCCTGCGGTGTGGCGACATTTCGCGGCGATCTCGGAGATCCCGCGGTGTTCCGGGAACGAAGAAGCGGTACGGAACTACGTCGTCGAACATGCGAAACGGCTCGGTCTGACGTACCGGACCGACACGGCAGGGAATATCGTCGTGAATCGTCACGGCGGCGCCGGTTCCCCCCGGACATCGCCGGTGGTTCTTCAGGGGCATCTGGATATGGTGTGCGAGAAGAACGCCGCGACGGAACACGACTTTTCCCGGGACCCGATCTCGCTTGTCCGCGAGGGCGACTGGATCCGTGGTGACAACACGACCCTCGGCGGAGACAACGGCATCGCCGTAGCGATGATGCTGGCGATTCTCGAATCCGACGATGACACCCTCGGTCCGGTGCAGTGTCTCTTTACCGTCGATGAAGAGACGGGATTGACCGGCGCCCTTGGACTCGATCCGTCTCTGATCGAGGGGCGAAGACTGATCAATCTCGATACCGAAGAGGAGGGGTTTTTCTGCATCGGTTGCGCCGGCGGCAAAAACACCTACGGCGAAATCCCCCTCGTGTATCGTGATGGTAACGCCGGGGAGGATCGCACGTTCCGTATCGAACTCACCGGACTGTCCGGAGGGCACTCCGGTGCGGATATCCATCGGGAGTTCGGAAACAGTATCGTTCTCGGCGGGCGACTCCTTGCGGAGATTCGTCGCGTTGCACCGTCACTGCGGTTGAGCACCCTCGACGGCGGCAACAAACACAACGCGATCCCCCGGGAGTTCACGGCGGTCGTTGCGGTAGCGGCGAACGAAGCGGAGGGTGTCGGCCCCGGGGTAACCGCTTTCGAAGAGACGGCGCGTACGGAACTGGGGAGCCGCGATCCGGGTCTTGTGATCTCCGTATCGGATACCGACGCGGTCCCGACGATCGGAGCCGGCGATACCGGAAAGATCATCGATCTCCTGTCGGCAATTCCTCACGGTGTCCTCGGAATGAGTGAGGAGGTTCCGGGGCTGGTGGAGACCTCCACAAACCTCGCGGCGGTCCACACCGAGGGTAGCACCCTCAAGATCCTGACGAGTCAACGCTCCTCCCGACCGAGCATGATCGCCGCCGCCGCGGAACGTGTCGCGGCGGTGATCCGTCTCGGCGGCGGAACGGTCCGATTCGGCGAAGGCTACCCCGCGTGGCCGCCGCGTCCCGGGAGTCCCCTTGTGGATACCGCGGTTGCAGTCTTTACCCGCCGCTTCGAACGTGATCCCGAAGTGGGCGCGTTTCACGCGGGCCTCGAGTGCGGCGTGATCGGTGACAAAGTGGGGGATATGGACATGATCTCCTTCGGACCGGATATGGCGGGGGTTCATACTCCGGAGGAGCGGCTCTCGATCTCTTCTACCGAGCGGACCTGGGAGCTCCTTCTCGACGTGCTGCGGGCTCTCAAGGATTGAACGGTCCGTCCTTGAAATATCGCGACGGTAACGTGATAGTGTAGGAAAGAGGTTTTTTTCATGGGCAAACGGATTCTCGTTGTCGATGACTCGGCAGCGGTACGACAGAGTGTAGCATACGTTCTCGATCAGGCGGGATACGAGGTAGTCCAGGCGGGGGACGGGAAAGAGGCGCTGACGAAGCTCGACGGGTCACCCTTCGCGCTGATCGTCACCGACGTGAACATGCCGAATATGGATGGAATCGAGTTGACCCGGCAGGTCCGCGGAACGGGTGATTACAAATTCACCCCGATTGTCGTGCTCACAACGGAGTCGCAGTCGGGCAAAATGAACGAGGGGAAAGAGGCCGGCGCTACCGGCTGGATCGTCAAACCTTTTGATTCGGAGAAGCTTCTCCAGGTTGTGAAGCGCCTCGCCGGATGAACGCGGCAACCGTTGTCCTCCTGGTACTTGCGATCCATTTCGGAGGGGCAGAGATCGATACCGCCGATACCGGCACGATTCGGTGGTTCTCGGATTCGCAACTCCGGGAGACGTGGGACCTCGTTTCGGAATCGAGGGGCGCAGGAGGCCGTCGCCAGGTGCCGTTCCCCGGTTCCCTTCGTTCCCAGGGACTCTATCTGTTCCGAAACGACACTGAAACCGTAGCCGTTCAACGTCTTGCAACGCCGGACCTCACCTTTACGGTCACCCGGAGCGATGCGGCGGGGAACGTCGCGTTTGTTTCATCCGTGAATATCGATCGCGCCGCCGGCTCCGACACTGCCCGCGGGTCTCTCCCGGCGACGGACGTGCTCGTGGCGTTCGCGTCACGGGGTGGGGACACCCCGGATTCCGGTGAGTCTGACCGTGGAAATGGAACGACACCGGGGGTTATCGTCGAACCCGACACCGATGGTCCCCCCGGAGATGACCCGGATGCTCCCGACGCCGGGGTTTTGCCCCTCGAGGCGACAGATTCCGGTGATACGGGCGAGGGTGAACAGGGTATACAGGATGCCGCTCCCTCGAACGGATCCGATCGGGGCGTCTACCGAATCGACCCTTCCGACGGCACCGTTTCCGTTTCCGACGCCGATTCGGGGCAGATCATCCTGGTGAACTACCGATAGCAAACCGCACCCCCTCCTGTCCGGCGGGAGCTGAACCACCCGGCGGGGGCTGAACCGCCCGGCGGGCGCTGAACCGCCCCGTGGGAGCTGCACCGTCCGG
>JBKHFT010000071.1:0-15978 GCA_046540055.1 Alkalispirochaeta sp. | reverse complement strand
GATAACCGGGCGCGGGATAACCCCGCCGGTCACCGACGCGCCCGCGGAGGCAGCGTCTCCCACAGGGCCCGCTCCGGCGGTACCGGTATCGTCCATTGCGTTTCCGCTGCGTTGCTCACTGTTCATAGAACTCCCTCGTATGTCGTGTGTTCGGTCCGGTCCTGAAAATCGGAGTCTGCCTGCACGTTCCGGATCAGTTCCTCGACGTGCTCTGCAACCTCCTGCAACTCTTCGATCAAGGTGTCAATATCCTGGAGCGGAGCATCGACGCCTGGACCGCCCCGGACAGCGTTATCAGCACCAACGCAGCCGTAACGAACAGTCGTGTCGGCCTCATCGATACCGTCCTTTCCATATTTATTTTCTGTAAGTAAGTAAAATACAGTTTTCGGGGGCTGTCAATGAAATAGTTGTACCAGTGGTGTTCCTTTTGTTACGAGCGTTGGGATTACGTATCCTAAAACGCACGTTTGTTCTCTCCACTGAGGTCGCGCCGACGCTTTTTTGGTGGTACGATAGATGGAATAACGGGTGATCGGGTTGGCATGTCGTACCGGCATTTGAACAAAAAGAAACTATACGTTGACAGCTGTTCGATCCCGTGCTTTAGTTAGTTAGAGAAAGAAAATAAATAGGAGGTACTATGAAACGCTCTATTTCTCTTATCGCATTGGCGATTCTCGCGGTGGCCGTCATCGCGCCGGTAGCGGCAAGCGGTCAAGCCGAGACCGAGCAGGGCGAGATCGTCCTGACCTGGCCCAGCATCTGGGTCGGACAGGATTCCAAAGCGGGGATCATGGAAGAACTCGTCGCCGAGTTCAACGAGGAGCACGCCGGAGAGATCCGCGTCGTCGTTGAGCCGCAACCCGACTACGACGGTTACGAAGACACGATCCGCACCCGCCTCGCGGCGCGTCGCCCCCCGGACATCTTTACCTTCAAGCTCAATCCCACAACTGCGGCGTACTACGACAGCGACCTGCTGATGGACTTCACCGACGATCTCGACGGCGAGTGGGGTGATACGTTCAACCAGGGCAACCTCGATGCGTCGACGATCGACGGCCGAACCAAGTCGCTCCCCTACGAGATCGCGATCACCCCGATCTGGTACAACACCGAGATCTTCGAGGAAGCGGGAATCGACGAATTTCCGGAAACGATGGACGAGTTCTGGGACGCCACGGAAAAGCTGAAGGAGATCGGGGTCACCCCCACGAGTCAGATGACCGGCGGTACCAACTCCTGGACCTCGATGCTCTGGTACACCCACTTCCTCGGAAGCTTCGGTGGACCCAACGCGTACAGCGCCGACTGGGACGATCCCGCATTTGAAGAAGCCGCGGCGATTCTGAAGCGCCTCTACCTCGAGGATAACACCACCAGCGACGCGATCGGCGCCAACGCCGGTGTTTCCAGCGGTCACTACATGGCGGGACGCACCGCAATGTTCATCAACGGGCCCTGGTTTATCGGAAATATCCGGGACAACGCCCCCGAGGTGTACGAGGCGACGCAACTCGCTCCGGCTCCCAAAGCGGGAGAGCACCACGGGCACCAGGTCGGCTGGCTCCACACCAACATCGGCGCCGCCGCCACGGACGACCCGGCACGACGGGAAGCGGTCGTCACCTTCCTGAAGTTCCTCACGAGCCCCGAGTCCTCCCGACGCGTCTCCCTTGCAGCGGGTTCCCTCCTCTCCGTCGAGTTCGAACTGCAATCGGATGACGAAGTTGATCCCCTGCAGCAGCAGTTCATCGAAGCCGGAAACGAGGCGAAGTTCCTCATCGACCACATGGAAGCAGCGAAACCGGTCGACGTGGTATACGAACTGGGACAGGCAATCGGCGAAATGGTTCTCAACGACCGTTCTCCCGCCGAGTTCGTCGATATGCTGGAAGCGGCGGAGTAACCCCACCGCTGTCGTACCAGACCACGCCCCGGTTGCCCGTCGACCGGGGCGTTCCTTTACGGGGACATAACCACCAATGAAAAAACCGAACAGCAATACGAAGTGGATCATCCTCTTCCTCCTGCCCGTGGGCGTGCTGATCTTCGCGTTCTTCATCTATCCGATCGTGTTTCTGGCGTTTCTCAGCTTTATGGAGTGGAACGGTATTCAATCGATCTCGTTCATCGGGCTGGAAAACTTCAGAGTACTCTTCACGGATGAAGTGTTTCACACCTCGATCCGGAATAACGTGATATGGGCGCTTTCTGCGGCACTTCTGCAGATCCCCCTCGCACTGCTCCTGGCGCTGATTCTGACCCGGGGGCCCTGGGGATGGAAGTTTTTTCGGACCGTCTACTTTCTCCCGAACGTGATCTCCCTGGTGGCGCTGGCGATGATGTGGTCCGCCCTGTACAACCCCGAGTTCGGGATGGTCAACAGGCTCCTGGAGCTGATCGGGCTGGGGCACCTGGGACGCAACTGGCTTGGAGAGATCAACTCCGCTCTCCCGGCGGTGATCTTCTCGTACCAGATCTACGTCGGGTATTTCATGGTAATCATCCTCGCCGGGACGATGTCGGTTCCCCGGGAGTTCTACGAGGCCGCGGTGATCGACGGCGCCAACGTACTCCAGCAGGAGCTGTACATCACCCTCCCGGTAATCCGGGGAATCATCGTAACCGCGGGGACCCTCGCCGTCGCCTTCGCCCTGCGCCAGTTCGAGACGACCTTTCTCATGACCGCCGGGGGTCCCGCGAACCGTACACCGATTCTCGGGCTCTACATGTACCGCCGGATGGCCGGCCTCGACTACGGGCAGGCCGCAGCGACGGGGATCCTCCTTATCATCCTGGGTATCGTCGTTCTCAGCGGGCTCCAGCGAATCTTCGGCAAGTCCGACGCAGTCGGCGACGCCCAGCAGTAAGGAGGGAACGTAATGAGCAACGAAACACTGGCACAGACCAGCCTTCCGGTACGCGTAACCGCCCAGACCGCGAAATGGATCCTCCTCGTCGTCTACCTGATGATCGCGGTTTTTCCGATCCTCTGGCTGACGGTATCGGCGTTCAAAACGAACTTCGAGATCGAAACCTCCCCCTTTGCACTCCCCGCGGTGTGGCAGTTTCAGAACTTCGTGAACGCCGTTTCGATCTCCGGACTCCACCAGTTCTTCCTCAATTCGATCATCGTCGCCTCCCTGGCGACGGCGTTCAACCTCTTTGTGACCTCCCTCGCGTCCTTTGTGATCGCCCGGGAGGACTTTCCCCTTCGAAAGATGATCTTCACCGCGATCACCGCGGGGGTCCTCATCCCGATCGTGGCGCTGATGGTCCCGTACTACACGATCATCGTAAACCTCGGCATCTACGACCGACTCCTGGCGCTGATCGTCACCTACGCGGCGATCAACATCCCGATCTCCACCTTTCTCATCAGCAGTTTCATGACCTCGATCCCGAAGGAACTCGAGGACTCGGCGGAGATCGACGGATGCAGCTTTTTCCAGCGCTACAGCAAGATCATCATGCCCCTCGCACGGCCCGGACTGGTCACGGCGGGTACCTTCAGTTTCATCTACTGCTGGAACGAGTTCATCTATGCACTGCTGTTGACCTCGTCCCGGAACGCCCGGACGGTACAGCTGGCGATCCGCTTTTTCACCAGTCAGTTTCGGACCGACTACGCCGGGCTTTTTGCAGCGATCGTGCTGACGATGATCCCGACGATCGTTGTGTACGTCTTCTTTCACGACAAGATCATCGCCGGTCTCACCGCCGGGGCGGTCAAGGGGTAAGGATCCGTCGCAAGGCGGAAGGTTCTCGATGGATTCGATGGAACTGCGGGCCGGTACCGACGAATACCGGAACCTCCTCCGCCTCGGACATCGGTACGGGTCTGCGCCGGAGCTCCGGGCCGATGCCTCACAGAGACCGACCGACGGCGCGCCACGGTGGCGGGCGAAACGGGACAGCCACGACGACGGCGAGCTCTCGGGTCTGTTCCTCGGGGGGATCGGCGCACCGGCGATGGCACGCGACGTCGACGGGCGCTTCCGGCGGTGGCATCTCCAGCCGGGGTACCACGTGGTGCAGGCGATCGACGCGGCGTTCTTTTCACTCCGATGGAATGCGCCCTCCTCCGACGGGGACACCTGCCGGGGATACACCCGCCTCGCCGCCGCCGGACCGCATGCGTCTGTCGATGGTACCCGGAGCGTCTACTCCCTCTTTCCGGTAACCCACGAACACTACCGCGGCGACGGAATCCCCTGGGAGGCGACGCTTGAACTGTTTTCGCCGCTCCTCATCGAAGAGGTCTCGAGCTGGCCGGTGTGGATCGCCACGATCACCGTCACCAACCGGTCCGAGGGACCGCTCGCGATCGATACGGCGCTGTTCTGGCCCAACCTCCTTGGCTGGCGCGCCCCCCGGACGACGGCGGTCGATCGCCCGGAGCGCCCGTGGCCGGGGCAGACCCACGCGGGCAACACCGCCTGCCCGTTCGCCGACCTGTCCCGAACCGGCGGCGCAGACGAAACCCGGGGTCCTGCCGGTCGCGCCGAAGACACCGAAGACACAGCCGACCGCCACGGCGTCCTCCAGCAACGGAATCCCGACCGCCCGGTCCGTACCGGGATGGAAGGGGAGGTTGCTCTCCTGTCGACAGGGAAGCCGACGGATCGCCGTTCCATCGAGGCGTGTTTCAAGACGGGGATCACCAGGATCGATCGGCCGCCGGAACGGCAGGGGCACACCCTCCCCTGGGTGGAAGAACGGTTTCGACACACCGGATCGCTCCCGGAGACGGGGCGCACCTGGACCGCCCACTGGGACGAATCGATCGGGTCCGCCCTGCATCGCGGCTTCGACCTTGCCCCGGGGGAGACACAGTGCGTCGAGTACATCGTCGCCTTCGACATCCCCCTGGTGCAGTTTGGAAGTGAACGCCACTGGTACCGGAAGTACACCGCCCGATTCGGCACCGACGGGCGGAACGCGGTATCGATCGCCGTTGCCGCCGCCGGCCGAAGCCGGGAATGGCGTCACGAGACGGACCGCCGCCAGCGGGAGATCTGCGGATTGCGAGGTACCGACGCGCTACCTGACGGGGGGGCGCAACCCGAAGCGCAGATCCCTGTCGGCGCCGCGGCGATGCTGAACGAGCTCTACTTCATCAACGGCGGCGGCACCCTCTGGGTGGACCGGTGGGCGGATGAGATCGACGGACACCTCCCGGCACCGCTTCTCGGATCGGGCGAGCACGCGGCGATCCTCGAGGGATACGACGTCGGGTACTACTACTACAACACCACCGACCTGTGGCCCTACGCGTGGTACGCGATCTACCGGTGGTGGCCGTCCTTCGCGCGGAACGTCTTCAACGACCTTCTGACGACGATTCCCCTCGAAATCCCGGAAGAACGGGTGTACTACCGGACCGAGACGGTCGCCCCTCTTCTCGTCAGGGGGAAACTTCCCCACGACGTCGGGTCCCCGATGGGCGATCCCTGGCATCGCATCAACGGATACCAGATGCGGGACGATTCCAACCTCTGGAAAGACCACAACCCGGCGTTCATCCTGAGCTACTATCTTTTCGCCCGCCTGGAATCCCGGCAAATTTCCACGAGGGAGTGGGCGGTCCTGAAGGAAGCGGGCCGATTCTTTCTCGACCAGGATACCGACCGGGACGGCCTTCCCCGGCACGACGAGTTCGGTGACAGCACCTGGGACAATCTCGGGATCGAGGGGCTCGCCTCCTACAGTGGCGGCGTTTCCCTCGCCGCCCTCGCCGCTCTCGCTGCCTGGGCGACGCAGTTCGGGGACACCACCTTTGAAAAAGCGTGTACCGAACGGGTACGTCGCGGGGTTGTCGCCTATCGGAACGCCCTCTGGTGCGACGACGGATACTTTCGCCTCTGCGATACCGGAAAGTACCGGGACGCTCTGATGGCAGACGCAATGATCGGGTTCTTTCTTGCGGACCTTGCCGGTCTTGGTCCCCGGGTGCTCGATCTCCTTCCCGACGGCGTCACCCGGGCACAGTTCCGATCGCATATGGAGTGTGTCGTCCGGTACAACGTCGACCAGTACGCGGTGTCGGAAGGCGCCGCCGCCGGGGTGGATACCCCGACATGGCTCACCACCGGCCGGGGCGCTCCCCTCCTGGTCGCCGCTCCCGGAACAACCCGGTACCAGGGTGACGGGGGAGACGAACTCCAGGTGAATGAAGTCCTCGTCGGTTCGGCGTGGATGACCGTCGCGATCCTGGAACACGTCGGTCTCACCGAAGAGGCACAGGGAATCGCGGGCACCCTCGAGGCGGCGATCTACGGTGCTGAAGAACCGTCCGGACCGCGTTCCGGGAGGGGCCTCCAGTTCCGTACTCCCGCCGCGATCGACGGACGGTACAACTTCCGGGCGCCGATGAACATGCGCCCCCTGGCGGTCTGGTTTCTCGAACCGGCCCGCTCGTCGGCGGAACACAAACTGCGACGACCGCGTATACTGAACCAACAGGAGACAGACAGATGACCACCATACCGGCAGAACGAACGCAGGAAACGGCAGAAAAGCTCACGCGCCTCCGGACGTGGATGGATGAGGAACGCCTTTCGGTAGTGATCCTCCGCAGAACCGCTTCGGTCGCGTGGATCACCGCCGGTGGAACGGACTACGTGAACACCGCAACCAGCGAGGGCCCGATCACCGCCGTTATCACCGCCGACCGCGCCGTAGCGATCACCAACAACATTGAAGCTCCCCGCTTCCGGGACGAGGAATACCTTGACCGGACGGGATGGGAGATCGTCGAGGTTCCCTGGTACGACGCCGCAGCGGCACCGTCCCCCGCGGCGATCACCGGGATCGAAATGACCCCCGAAACAGCGGGATCAGACGTACCGTATCCGGGAACGCGGAACGTCGGCGGTGAGATCACCCGCCTGCGCAGTCGTCTCCTTCCGGTCGAGCAGGCGCGGTTCCGTGACCTCGCCGCCGAGTGCGCCACGGTGATGAGTGAAGCGGTGGCGCGGACCGAGCCGGGACAGTCGGAATTCGAGATCGCCGGCCATCTCGCCGCGGCGTCCCGACCCCGGGGAATCCAGGAAATCGTCAACCTCGTCGCCACCGACGACCGGATACACCGCTACCGCCATCCCCTCCCGACGGAGAAAAAGCTGGAACGCCACGCGCTGCTCGTACTCTGCGGGCGCCGGGACGGGCTGGTGGCGTCGATCAGCCGTATCGTCCACTTCGGACCCGTTCCGGAGGAGATCCGGCACGTCCACGAAGCGGTCGCCCGGATCGACGCGGCGGTGATATCAGCGAGCCGCCCGGGACGGACCCTCGGGGAGATCTTCTCCGATATCCGGATCGCCTACGAGGCCGCAGGTTTTCCCGGGGGCTGGAAGGGCCACCATCAGGGCGGTGTCGCCGCCTACGAACCGCGGGAGTTCCTCGCCCTCCCGGGCAGCACCGACCGCCTCGAAGCGGGGATGGTCTGCGCCTGGAACCCGTCGCTCCCGGGGGCAAAATCGGAAGACAGCATCATCATCGGTCCCGACGGTCCCGAGGTGGTAACCGGGATCGACGGGTGGCCGATGGTCGAGACCGCGACTCTTCCGCGCCCGGGAATTCTCACGCGGTAGCCGGAACCGCACCGACCGAGACGCTCCTAGTGATATTTTGCATGTGAAAGATTGACAATTACAACTTCACAGGTTGTAATTGTCATATGTACTTCCCCAGATATGCGGAGGCGTCGGTACGTCGACTGGCCGAACACTTTCCCGCGGTGGTCGTTTCCGGTGCACGGCAGTCGGGAAAGACTACGCTGCTGCGGCACTGTTTCCCCGACTACAGCTATGTCTCACTGGACCTGCCGAGTAAAGCGGAACAGGCAGAAAGAAACCCCGACGCGTTTTTCGCGGATCATCCGGAACCGCTCATCATTGACGAGGTGCAGTACGCACCGGCGATCTTTCGTCACCTGAAAGTACGGATAGACGCCGATCGTCACCGGAACGGTCGGTTTCTTCTTACGGGAAGTCAGGATTTTACACTCATGGGCGGGGTCAGTGAGAGCCTCGCCGGTCGGGTCGGGATTCTGCGTCTGGAAACGCTCGCCTTGAACGAGCTGCCGATGCCTTATCGGACCGACACCTCCCGGGCCGGGCTCCTGCACAAGATGGTTCGAGGTCATTTTCCCGAGCTGTGGCGTCAACCGGATCTCTCTACCTACGACTACTACGCAGCCTACCTGGCTACATACCTTGAACGAGACGTACGACAGGTCCTCAATGTTGGAAGTCTGCGCGATTTCGAACGGTTTCTCCGGGTACTGGCTGCACGAAGCGGTTCGGTTCTCAACAAAAGTGATGTGGCTCGCGATGTCGGTATCTCTCTGAAGGCGGTCGCCGACTGGATCAGCGTCCTCCACGTTTCGGGACAGATCGCGTTGCTTGAACCGTGGTTTACGAATATTACGAAACGTGTTGTGAAGACCCCGAAACTGTACTTCTGCGACTCCGGTCTGCTCTCGTTCCTTTTGAACCTCACCCCCGAGACGTTGCCACCGTCGCAGATGCTCGGGGCGGTATGGGAAACGTGGCTGTACGCGGAGCTTCGAAAACAGCTTCAGAACGCCCGGAAGCCCGCCGCTCTCTGGTTCTATCGGGATCAACGTGGTCGCGAAGTCGATTTCGTTCTCGAACGGGGGGGCGAGCTCGCCTTTCTCGAGGCGAAGTGGCACGAACATCCCGGGCAAAAGGAAGCGCAGACGATACTGACCCTCGCCGAAGAGCTCCACGCCACCGGCTCTCGATGGAACGCGGGTCGTCTTGCGGTGATCGGCACTCCGCCGAACTCGTATCCGATCACGGAGACGGTGGACGCGATCGGCGTCGCCGACATGGAGCGAGTACTCGCCTAGAATCCCCGCCCCTCACCGATCACGAACGTCTCCGTCGTCGACCATCGCGTCCACGCCATCGAGCCGTCGGCCTCCACCGAGAGCGCACCGTCGTGCCATGCGAGGGTAGCCCGCCAGAACTCCCCGTTCCGGTACCCGTACCCCTCACCGGCGTCGCCGTAGACATGCCCCGCCGCACGCCCCCGCTCGTCGGGAGCCACCAGGGCGCGTAACACCCCGTCCCCCGCCTCACCGGTGTGCTGCCGGAGGGACTCGAAGGGGACCACCGTCCCGCCCCGGACAAAGATCGGAATACGATCCAGCGGCGCCTCGCAGGCGACCACCCTGCCGCCGGAACCGGCGCCGGTGTTCGTACCGCGTCCGCTCCCGCCACCGGTTTCGCCGCGTACCGGGGCCCCGCCCCGCGTGTCGTACCGCTCTCCGCTCCACAGGTCGTACCAGATCCCCGCCGGAAGGTACACCGACCGCTCCTGCACGCCCTCGTGCATCACCGGCGCCACGAGGAGCGCGTTACCGACCATGTAGCTGTCGGCGCGCCGGGCAACCCGGGGATCCCCGGGAAACTCCCACACCAGCGGGCGAATCACCGGCGCCCCGGTCCGGCTCGCCTCTTCGAAGAGGGTGTACAGGTACGGCAGCAGCCGGTACCGGAGGCCCACAAAACGGCGCGCCACCTTCAGCACATCATCGCCGAAACTCCACGGCTCGTGGTCGACGGTGTCCAGGGCGCTGTGGGCGCGAAAGAAGGGCATCAGACTCGCCGCGGCGATCCACCGCGCGTAGAGCTCACCCCTCCCGTTCTGCTGGAACCCTCCCACATCGCCCCCGGCAAAGGCGACGCCGCTGAGGCCCAGGTTCATCAGCATCGGCTGCATCAGGGCGATATGTTCCCACCAGCTGTGGTTGTCCCCCGTCCAGACCGCGGCGTTTCGCTGCACCCCGGCGTAGCCGCCGCGGGTCAGGACAAAGCCGCGCTCATCCCCGCGGTACCGCTCCAGGGCGCGTCGCGTTCCGGCGTTCATCCCGTTCGCGTAGGCGTTGTGGAGGCGGTCCATCGACGCCGCCTCTCCGTCGTTCCCGGCGACGAGGCGTCCCGGAACGGTGAAGTCCGGACGGTACTCGTCGGTGCCGGAGAAATCGGCGGGTTCGTTCATATCGTTCCAGATCCCGTCGACACCCGCCTCGAAGAGGGGCGCGTGGTGGTCCGCCCACCACTCCTGCACCGTCGTTCGCGTGAAATCGGGAAAAACCGCCTCCCCGGGCCACACCGTTCCCACGTAGGGACCGCGTCCGGGGTCTTCGAGGTACATTCCCCGGGACAGCCCGTCGGCAAAAACCGGGTAGTCCGTGTCCTTCTTCACTCCCGGATCGATGATCGTGACGAGGCGAAACCCCTTCTCGTGGAGGCGATCGATCATCGCTTTCGGATCGGGAAAGCGCGCGGGGTCCCAGGTGAAGACGCGGTACCCGTCCATGTAGTGGATATCCAGGTAGATCACATCGCAGGGAACCCCGGAGGCGCGCATCTTCTCGGCGACCTCGATCACCCGGGACTCGGGAAAGTAGCTGTACCGGCACTGCTGAAACCCGAGAGCCCACTCCGGGGGCAGCGGTGTCCGTCCCGTCAGACCGGTGTAGGCGGTAACCGCCTCCGGGAGGGACGGATCGTGCCGGAGGTACACCGTCGCGTCGGGATCGTACACCTCGATCTGCAGACGTCCCGGGTCACCTTCGCCGATGTCGAACCAGATCGTCGCGGTACTGTCGACGAAGATCGTTGCCGCGCCGGTGTTTGTCCCGCCCTCGCCGGCCGCGGCCGTCAGGTACACCACCGGGATCGACTGGTAGAGGGGGTCCCGGTTTCCGGTATGCCAGGGCTCGTCGGTGTTCCACATCACCCAGCTCTTCCCCGCCTTGTCGAGACCGCCGGTCTTCTCTCCGAGGCCGTAGGCGCGGACCCCCTCCGGGATCGGTACCGACAGGAGAAAACCGTCGCGACTGCGGGAGATCTCGATCTCGTCGAGGATAACCGCCGGGGTCCCGTCCCCGCCGCCCGCTTCCCCGACCCTGCCGCTCATCGGCAGGTCAAAGCGCTCCCCCGCAACTGTCACCGGGACGATACCCCGGGTGTCCTCATGGGGGTTCACGTTCCCCTCGACCCCCTGGTTCGCCTCGACATACCGGCGGGTACGGGTGTCGGTAAAAGGAATCGGGGCGTCCACGTCACAGGCGCGCCACCGTCGCCGCGCCGCGGAAAGGGGGTCCAGCGCCCAGGATCGCCGGGGGTGGCGGCGCCCTGCGGCATCGCCGGACGCCTCGGCGCCCTCCGTCCGGACGGGACCGGCCCCTCCCGACGCGGCCGTGCCGCCCGCTGCCGGGGTAGCGCCCTTCGCGCCCGCCGATCCGGTCCGGCCCTGAACGGTTCCGGGGTATCCCGCATCCCTCAACGCGAGTTCGATCTTCGTCCACTCGTCGCCGGAAACGGAAAAGGTGCATTCACCGTGAGAAAAGTGATATGTCAGGGAAAAAGAATCGGCGTCGCTCCCGCGGAGCGCGCCGAGTGAAAGCCAACGGTTCTGTCGCGCGTGCATGCGCGGATTCTACTTGGTGACCGCCTCTTCGACTACCATCGAGATCTCATCTTCGGAGAAGATCCGGTCGATGTCGAGGATGATGATGAACTGTTCGTCCTGCTTGCCGATCCCCCGGATAAACTCGGTCTTGATCCGCGTCCCGATCTGCGGCGCCGGCTCGATCTGCTCCTCATCGAGGTTGATCACCTCCTGTACGCTGTCCGCGAGGGTACCGACGGTGACCTTGTCGTTGTTGATCTCCACCTCCATCACGATGATGCTGGTATCGATCGTCTTCTCCGTCTCTCCCATACCGAATTTCAGGCGCAGGTCGATGACAGGGACCACGCTTCCCCGGAGATTGATCACCCCCCGCATGAAATCCTGCGTCCGGGGCACCCGGGTTACCGTCGTATATTCGAGAACCTCTTTGACATCGTAGACCTGTACCGCGTACTGCTCCTCGGCCAGCATGAAGGTGAGGTATTGACTGGTCGTCGCGCGTACTTCATCGCTCATCGTGTTCCTCCGTGTATCCCCCATCGTAGTGCACCGGACCCCTCTTTGCAAACGGAATTCCGATGATATTGAACCTCCCGGTTCTGCGGAGCGCCAATTTGTACACAGCCGGCGTCGAACCGGCTCGAACGGAACTACCGGGACACACCGTCGATGATCTTTGCCAGCAGACGGTCCAGAGCGCGGCCTTTGATCCCCTCCGCCTCCGCGACGGCCCTGATCCGGTCATCGATGTCGTCACCCAGCAGGCGCTGCAGCACCGCGAACTCGCTCTTCGAGAAGCGCACGCCGCCGCGGAGGTGCTCGTCGAACGCTTCGGTGGCGACGGGGCACACCGCTTTTGTGATCATGAAGATCTGCTCCGCGTAGACCCGGATCTCGTACTGCGCGTGGGGGTCCATCCGGAGGCGGAGAAAGTGAAAGAGGTTGTGCAGGTCGATCTGCCAGTACCACTCGGTGTACATCGAGAGGGGCAGGTTGATCCGCGCCAGCTCCCGAGCCAGGTCGTGGTCGAGGAGACGCTCGTAGGAATCGTAGGCGGCACGCTGCTGGTGGGCCATCGCCTCCCGCACCGCCTGCTGGGCGGTCTCGTCGAATCCGTCGGCCTCGCGGCCCTGCTTGTTGTCCTGCGCCTGCGGGGCGATCGCGTTCCCCCGGGGGAGGTAGAACTCGTCCTTCATCACGCTGTAGCGCCCACTGATCTCGTTGAGGCGAGCGGTGCGGTGGCGTACCCACTGTCGGGCGACGAAGATCGGCATCTTTGTGTGAAACGTCAGCACCACCTGCTCAAAGGGCGAGGTATGTTCGTTCCGGAGGAGGTAGTTGATCAGTCCCTTGTCTTCCCGGTACGTCCTGGTACCCGCCCCGTAGGACACCCGTGCGGCCTGGACGATCCGCTGGTCCCCGCCGAGGTAGTCCACCAGTCGCACAAACCCGTGGTCGAGGACGGGAAACTCCCGGTCCAGTATCTCTTCCGCGGCGGGAACGATCTCGTGTGCCATCACGTCTCCTTTACGGGGCATTGTAGCGGGGGGTGTGAAGGATCTACAAGGGTGTTGACGTCACCCCGACCGGCGGTGAGAGCGTTCCCCGCCCGAATGCCGCTCCCGTCAGAACCGCCGTCCGCCTCGATGACGCGACCTCGACGCCGCCACGCCCGCGCGCTATAGTTGTCCCATGAAGCGACGTCGCACCAACGGACGACAGACGTTTGTCGTTATCGCCCTCATCGCTGCATCTCTCGCCGCAGGTGTGAAGATACCCGCCCAGTCCTACGCGGGAAGCGACAGCGACTTCGTCGAGGTCTGGGGAGAACAGCAGGACGACAACAGCTACCGCTTCTACGCATCCAACGACCACTTCATCCCGATGTATATCTCCGTCAGTTTCACTCAGCTCATCAGCCTTGCTCCGTCGGAGGAGCTGCCGTGGACGGGAGCGATCCCGCCGGAAACCGGGCAGCAGTACCTCTTCTCCCTCGAGCCGACGACCACCCGCGGGCGCATCGGATACAACCTCACCTACTCCTTCGCCGAAGGAGACCCGGAGACGGCGCGCCACGACGACGATCACCTCTATCTCTTTCCCTTCGAGCACGGTACCAAGCACCGCCTCACCCAGGGGTACAACGGCGATTTCTCCCATTTCGGTGAGAACCGGTACGCCGTAGACTTCAATCTCGACGAGGGAACCCCCGTGTACGCCGCCCGGGACGGGATCGTCGTCCGGGTGAAGGAGGACAGCCGCGTCGGGGGACCCTCTGCGGCGTATGCCGACCGGGGAAACCTGATCATGATCGCCCACGACGACGGATCCTTCGGCAATTACGTGCACCTCGCGTATCGGGGGAGCGAGGTGGAGGTGGGCGACGAGGTTGAGGCGGGGCAGCTGATCGGTTACAGCGGAAACACCGGCATCTCCAGCGGCCCCCACCTCCATTTCGACGTCCGGGTACCCCTTACGACGGGGAGGATGCAGAGCATCCCCTTCCAGTTTCGCGGCGTCGACGGCGAGGCGATCTCCCCCGAGGAGGGTACCTTCTACTACGCCGCCCACCCGGGGAAACCACCCTTCGAACGTGTTTACGGTCGGGACCTGACCGTCGACGACTTCGCCGACCACCGGGCGGAGATCCCCGTCTCCAACCGTATCGAGTTTCGTACCGAAGAGTACGACCTCACCTACGCGCTCTTCATCGGCAACGGCTTCGACGAAACGATCGACGCGACGATCGGGTTCAACCTCGTCAATATGCGCGCCGACTCGCGCCTCCCGATCGAGATCACGATCCCCCCGGGAACGGAGCTCTTCTTGACGCTCCTGCGGGCAGACCCCGCAGGAGACCGGTGGCAGTACGCCCCGACGGTGCAGTATCGGCGGGTGCCGTAAACGATGGTGGTATCCTATCTCAAGCTCACGGCGGCGCCGATTCTCTGGGGCGGTGCCCTCGTCGCCGGGCGGGTGGTTGCGGCGGACCTGCCGCCGATCACGATCACCTGGGTCCGGTATATCCTCGTGTCCCTCTTTCTGATTCCGACGCTCCGCCTCCGGACCGGTTCATTCCCGAAGCCGGGCCGGCGTGATCTCCTCCTCCTTCTCGCCCTCACCGTGACGGGGGTACTCCTGTTCAACGTGTTTCTCTTCTCCGGACTCCGGACCGTCACGGCGGTACGCAGCTCGGTGATCATCGCCCTGGCGCCGTCGGCGGTGGCGCTCATTCTCATTCTCTTTTTCCACCAGCGGGGAAGCCTCAACACCTGGACGGGGATCGTCGTTGCCTTCATCGGCGCGGTGATTACGATCACCGAAGGCAGACCGCAGACGGTGATCGCCGGGGGACTCTCCGTCGGTGACATCTATCTCATCGGGGCGTTTCTTGCGTGGGCGGTGTATACGATCATCGCCGGCGCGGCGATGCGGGAGCTCTCACCCTTTACAGTGCTCACCTACTCGTCCCTCCTCGGTGTCGTTCTCCTCACTCCTTTCGCAGCGCGACCGGGGGTGATCGCCGAACTCGCATCACAGAACACCGCGGCGTGGGGAGCGATCGTGTACCTGAGTATCGGCTCCGCAGGTGTCGCGTATCTGTTCTACTACGAGGGGATACGGGATGTCGGGCCCAACGGCGCGGCGATCTTTCTCAACCTGGAACCGGTCTCGGCGATCGCCCTGGGGGTTATTCTCCTCGGGGAGGCGTTGACGGTACCGGTGATCATCGGGGCGATTCTCGTCGTGACGGGACTCTACCTCGTCAACAGACCGGAGCACACCCGGGGAACGTAGCGATCGCCCGGCAGCGGATACGTGGTTCTTTCCCCCGAATTCGGATAGGATGAAGCAATGGGCGACGGTCGATCAGGCACGAATATCTCCGGGGTTTTTCTCTTCGGGCTTGCCGTACCGGGGGCAGCGATCCCGTTTCGCCACGTCCTTCAGGAACTCAACGAGTTTCTCTCCGGAAGCAACGTCGCATACGCAGTCACAGGGGGAGTGGCCGTCGCCCGGAGCGGTTCGTCCCGTACGACCGGTGATATCGATGTACTCCTCCGACGGGACGAGTGGCATCGCCTCCTCGAGTCGGGAAACACCACGGCCTTCGATACCGGTCCCGACTGGGCAACCCATCGCGCGTCATCGACACCGATTGATCTGTTGTTCGCCGGTGACGACTGGGACCTGCCGTTTCTCCTCCCCGACCCGGAAGAGGTACGCGAATGGGATGCTGCCGCAGGGGCGTGGTTCATGGCGCCTCGCCCGCTGGTCGAACTCAAAGCGGCGGTCTACCTCTCCAAACGAAGGGAGTACGGCGAGGCAACGGCAGCGCACGATCTCGCGGATCTGTCCGCCCTGCTCACCGCAAACCCCGACCTTCGGGCCGACGCGGTTATCGATGGGTTGCACCCGTCGGTCCGCCATGTGGTGGCGTCGACCCGCCGCGAGGTAGAACGGTACCGGCGAAAACGACCGAAACAACCTCCGGAGCGGGAACACTGAGCGTCTCCG
>JBKHFT010000070.1:0-16261 GCA_046540055.1 Alkalispirochaeta sp. | reverse complement strand
GCCTGGCCGTCTTCCTCGGAGGGCAGTCCGGCGTCGATCGCCGCCTTGTAGTGATCCATTGCGGTGCGATCATCTCCCTGCCCGATACAGGTGGTGGCGAGGTGGAAGTGGACCAGAGGATCTTCCGGTGTCGTCTCGAGCATCTGCTCGAGGATTTCCTGTGCCCGGGTGAGTTCACCCTGCTGTCGCAGGTGTATCGCCGTCTCGAGTGTCATAGTCAAATAGTAAGCATTCCCCGTCGCGGCGGCCACTGTTAAACGGGTCGTCGCCAGACGACGTGCGGCTACCGGTCAACGGGCTGCCGCTATTCACCGGGCGGCCACTGGTCAACGGACTGACCTGACTATTCCACCCGGCGCGACGGGATCGCTTTGTAGGGTACGTTCTCGTTGGTCTGGACGAAGACCGACCACCGCGGTGTCGGCCCCGCGTTGCGCGTACGGTGCCCCGGGGAGGCGAGATCCTCGAGAAAGAGTGTCTGCCCCGCGTTGATCCGGCGGATCTCACCGTCACCGACTTCGATCTCGATCGCGCCGCTCATCATGAAAATGAACTGCCGTGCCGGTGTCGGGTGCCAGTCGTAGTCGTAATCGGCGTCGGTACGACGGAATCGAACCGTTCCTCCCGGTATCGCCTCAGAGAGGTCTCCGATCTCCCCGGCGGGAACGAGAGGGATCAGCCCGTCTTCAAAGTGGGTGATCCCGTCCTCGCCGGTGAAGATGCGTACCACCGGGAACCACCGGTCCGGGAGCCGCAGTTCATCGGGTTCCATCGGTCCCCCCGGTGCGGTGTCGCGAGAGAAAGATCGTCATCGCCTCTCTCAGTGACGGAAACGCGATATCCTCGACCCGTATCTCCTCGGGGCGAAGAAGAAGGTACCGCGACACCTCTCCCTTTTGAAGACGGGACGGCGGCGAGGCAACAACACCGGTGAACACCAGGTCACACGTGTGGTACAGGACGTCGCGATACTCGTACCGGTTCGGTGCGGAGTGCAGATAGGTCAAATTCGTTACCTCCAGTCCCGTCTCTTCCCGGATCTCCCGGGTCAGGGCGATTTCCGCCGACTCTCCGGGATCAACGAACCCACCGGGGAAATCGAGGGCACCCCGGGCGGGATCCTTGGCGCGTTGCAGAAGCAGGACCCGCAGGTCGTCGTCAACGCCCAGGGTAAGGATCGCTCCGCACCCCGTCGCGGTGTTCTGGTAGTATACGAACCCGCAGGTGTCGCAGGAGAACCGGTTCTTCCCGTCGAATCGAAACGAATCGTGCCCGCAGCGGGGACAGAAATGCAACTGTGTATCCGTCATTACGCCTCCGGAACGGGTGTGGTCGCGCGTCTCACTTTGCTGCGCCACGTGCTGAGGCGTACCGCGCCAAGGACAAACGCCGCACCGACGAGCTGGATCGGCAGGAGTCGTTCATCGAGGACGATCCAGGCGGTAACCGCGGTAATCACCGGGATCGCGTTGATGTAGAGGGCGGCGGTCGCCGCTCGCTCGTACTTGAGGGCCCAGTTGTAGAGCAGGAACGCCGCGACGGTGGCACCGATGACGAGAAAGATGAGCGCTCCCCAGACGATCCGGGGCATGTCGGCAACGGTGGAAAACCCGGGGGTCGTTATCTGCCAGAGAACGAAGAAAAAGAGCGCACCCCACCACGTCTGGAGGATCGTGAGGCGGATCGGATCGTGTTTCTGCGTAAGGGACCGCGCAAGAGTGATATACCCCGCGGCGGAAAAGACGGCTCCCAGGACGAGAAGTACCCCGAGGACCTTTCGGGTCGGATCGATCTCTCCCGGATCGTGGCCGCCGGAGACCGCTCCCCGCAAAGCGTCCCCGGCGGCGCCGCCGGATACGAGGAGCTCCTCACCAAACACCAGGAGAGCGATTCCGGCGATCGAGATAACGACGGCGACCACTCCCCGAAGGTGCATCGCTTCGCCGAGAAAGATCGCCGCCATGATCATCACCGCCAGGGGTACCAGGGCGATGATCAGGGACGTCGTCGTTGCACCGACGATACTCAGTCCGTAGCTTTCGAAGAGGAAGTACGCGATCGGCTCCGCGAGAGCGGTAAGGGCGATCATCCCGTGAGTTCGCCGGCTAAATCGGGGCGGCCCGATCGCGATCAGTACGACGGCCAGGATACCGGCGGCGAGGAGAAAGCGGAATCCCATATACGGTAACGGGCCGATCCGGTCCAGGACGATCTTCGAAGCGACAAAGGATACGCCCCAGAGCACCATCGTCGTGAGCATCGCGAGTTGAATAAGCAGAGGATGCGGCTTCATGTCGGGAGTGTATCCCGCCGGCGGTGCCGTCGCAACGGGACCTGGCCGTGTACGGAGGGCAGCGCACCGTCGCAACGGGACCTGACCGCGGAAGGAAGATACCGCACCGTCGCAAGGGGGCCCGGTCGCGGGCACCGTTGGTACGCAGTATCCCCGAAACCGGTCACATCAACGTTTCGATCTCGTGCTGCATGACCCGTCGAAGAAAGCGATACAGCTTGCCCCGTGCTTCGCTGTCCGAGAACTCGTCGAACATGATCACACTTACTTTGCCTTGCGGCGATGTCCGCTCGCCCCGAATCGTTCCGGAGGTCCGGGCGAGGTTTCCCCAGAGGCGCAGCTGGATATCGTCAAAGTGGGTTCCCACCCCGTAGTCTGTTTTAAGGATACATGCGGTACCCGCTTCGCTGATGTCGAGGATCTGCCCTTCGACGGTACTGCTTCCGGTATTGATGTTGAGGGTAGCTTTCCCGACGGGAGCTTTCACACGGACGAACTTCCGGTCCCCTCGCGCCTGCGCCGCCTCGAGGGCACGGATGATGATACGGGCGCTTTTTTCGAAACCGATATGGAGGGTGATATACCCGGCGGTGATACCGAGTTCCATCAGGTACTTCTGGGCGAGTTCCTGGTTGTTGTTGTACGACAGAATCCCGATCTCTGCACCGTGCTGTTCTTCAGTATTCTTGACCCCCCGGACGATCTGTTCCAGCGCATTCGCCGGAAGCCTGGTATCGATGTTGAAATAGACCACCGCCCGGGGGAACTTGTGGAGCACCGGCTGAATCTTCCGCGGATCCGGTACGATCGCCGTTTCGTACTGGGCGGCAACGAGGAAATGGATCATCTGTTCTTCGATAACGCTCGGGGGATCGACGAATAGAACCCTCCGTCCCCCGGGACGTTGTTGAGATCTCGTCCCTACCGCATCGGACACGTGTTCCACCCCATATATTCTATTATGAACGGAAAGACCGACGCTTCGCCAGTGCCGGGGTATACTATTCCCCGGGAGGTTCCGATGCGAAGCGTTGTTTCTGTGGTCCTGCTCGGTTGTACCGTCGTTTTCCTCGCCACCGCGATCGATGTGGAGCGGGAGATCATCCTTCCCGCTCAGTCGTACCTCGGGAGCGGATACTGTCGCGGCGGCGAGTCACCGCCGTGCTTCGACTGCAGCGGCTTTATTTCCGTCCTCTACCGGCCGTTCGTACCGGAACTACCACGGATATCCCGGGATATGGCGTTGCAGGGCGAGGCGGTATCACGATCAGAGTTGATACCGGGGGATCTCGTATTCTTTGCCACCGCCGGACGAAGGGACGCGGTTACTCATGTGGCGATCTATATCGGCCGTGACTCGATCATCCACGCGATCTCCGACGGCCCCGACCGGGGCGTCACGATCACGCCTCTGAGCGCTCGATACTGGCACACGCGATTTCACAGCGCCCGGCGGGTTATTCGGCCCGTCGTCCCCGAAGACGGCGATCTCCGTGCTGCCGAGGGGGAGGGACGAACCGCAGAGAGCGGCGGAACCGACGGGATCAGGTACGCCGACGGACGCTACCGGGGTGACCTCCGCGGGGGCGAGCCTCACGGCGTCGGCCGTTTTGTGATGGACAACGGCGACCGGTACGAGGGCGAGTTCGTCAAGGGTGCTTTTGAAGGGACCGGTGTGTACCTGTGGCAAAACGGCGACCGCTACGATGGAAGCTTTACTGCGGGGCAGTTCGATGGTCCCGGTACGTTCACCTCCGCTGCCGGTGACTCCGTCTCCGGCACCTGGCGGGATGGAGAGTATGTCGAGCAATCCGGCGACGCCGGAGAGAACGCGTCTGCGGTGCCGGAGACGTATCCGGACGAGGCGGAATCCCCCTGGGACAGATGGGACGGGATCGTCGAGGGAGACTACTACGCCTGGCGCCGGGCCGAGAACGAGTCCTTCGAAGCGTTCAAGGACCAGGACGAGGAGTGGCGGAACAACCGGTGACGTGATAGCCTCCGGGGATGCTGCGGAAACACACCCCGGAACTCATGGTCCTTGCGGCGGCGGCGCTGTGGGGTACAAGCGGTCCTGTTACACAGCTTGCAGCGTTGCCCGCGGGGGTTATCTCCTTTTTTCGCATGGCGATCCCGACCGTCGTGATCGGAGGGGTCTTTGCGGTACGGCGTCATCGCCTCTCCCGGAAAGGGCTCGGCCTCCGTCTTACCGCCTCGGCGTTGAACGCGATCCGGATGCTCTTCTTCTTTCTCGCATATCAGTACACCACCGTAGCGAACGCGGTCGTGACGCTCTACACCTGGCCGATCTTCGCCGCGATCTTTGCGCGTATCGTCCTCGGGGAACGAGTCTCCCGGGAACGTGTTCTGCTCCTCGGTTTGGCCTTTACCGGCATTCCCCTGTTGTACCTCAACGCCGTGGGTTCCAGCTCCCGAGGTAGCGACGATGTAATCGGGATCTCGTCGATGCTTGTCAGCGCCGCGTTCCACGCCCTGGCGATCGTGCTTCTGAAGCGTGCGAAGCCGGGAGGAAGTCGACTCGAATCGACCTTTTTTCAGAACATCGTCGGGGCGGCGGTCTTTCTTCCGGTGGTGCTGGTGTTGCGCCCGGAGTTGACGGTTGTGCAGCTCTCGTTGGTTGTGTACCTCGGGCTCGTCGTCGGGACTCTCGGGTTCACCCTCTTCTTCATCGGCCTTCACGGCGCTTCAACGGCGCGGATGAGTAACCTTGCGTACTTCGAGGTGGTCGTCGCGATCATTCTGAGCGTGGTGGTGTTGCAGCAGCCGATCTACTGGAACACCGTCGTCGGCGGAATCCTGATCATCGTCTCCGTTCTGGTGGCGCAGGGGAGGCGCGTCGGCTGACGCGACGGCGATTCCGCGGGGCCGTGTCGATACCGCGGGGAACCGGTGCAGGCGCATCGTTACGGGTACCCGGAAATGCCGGACTACCGCAGGAACGCCCACTCCTCCTCGGTAGAACGTTCCGGCGCGTAGGAGTACCCGTCGAGAGCGTACTCCCTGATCGCCTCGGGTCGGTCGATTCCGTTTTCGACGATCCATCGTGCCATTCGTCCCCGCTGGCGCTTCGCGTGAACCCCGATCACCCGGAGGCCTCCCGTTCGTTGTTCCTTGAATACCGGGGTGATCACCGGCACGCCGAGATGTTTGGTATCGACGGCGCGGAAATACTCCTGAGACGCGAGATTGATGATCACCGGCGACGCCGACCCCACGAGGGAATCCTTCAGGTGCCGGGCGATGCGGCTGCCCCAGAATGCGTAGAGGTTGGCGCCTCGGGGATTCTCCAGGGAGGTGGCCATTTCAAGCCGATAGGGCATGATCCGATCCAGGGGACGGAGGACACCGTACAGGCCCGAGAGGATTCGGAGGTGATCCTGGGCGAAACCGATTCGGTCCTGCGAAAGCTCCTCGGCGGCGAACCCCTGGTACACCCCGCCTTTGAACGCATAGATCGCCTGTCGCGACTCGCTGCGCCCGGCATCGTCGGTCTCGTGGACCTGTCGGGACCATCGTGTGTTCCGTTCTGCGTTGAGGTCACTCAGAGACGGGCTCAGCTTCATCAATTCCGAAAGCGCTGCAGCGTCGTAGCCACGAAGGAGTTCGACGATCTGTTCCGCGTCGTCGAGGAACGCGGGGATGGTGGACCCCGCAGTCGGTACCGGCGAGTCGAAATCGAGGGTCTTAGCCGGAGCGAGAATCGTGATCACCGTTGAGCTCCTGGTCCAGTATCATGAGTATTCGTGAGAGCGCGTCGGGATCGGTAGTCCGATGGATGATCTCTCCATCCAGCCCGACCAGGACGACGGCGAACTCTTCACCGGCGACGCCCAGTTGGCGCCCGATGCTCTCAAGATCGTACTGGTTCGGTCCAACGTCAATCGTTCTGATCCGTCTCGATTCGATGCGATCCCACTCCGACGAGAGAGCAAGGTTGAAGGAGAACGCCCGCGGTTCGTCCGCTTTCAACGCATAGATGACGATCACCGGGTGTTCTCCGCGATACCGATCGAGGTCGAGAGGGTCGGCGACGACGCGTACCGCTGGGGCAAGAAGAAGAGCCGCCAGGACGACGAGAAGGATAATGAACCGATGTATTGCGTAGTACCTCATCCTTTTATCATCGGTATCCGTCGACGGGGACTGGACAGGCGGAAGTGTTCGTTACACGATACAACCCGATGCCACGTACGTTTCTCGCGGTGTTTCTGGTTATTCTCGTCCTTGTGAGTCCGATGCCGGTAGCGGCCCAGTCCGGAGGAACCGACGACGACGGGGAGGATACCACGGAACTCTACCTCGAGGTTGAGGGGCGTCCCCTGTTGCGGCCCGAGGATGTTCTGTTTTACGGAGATCGGGTTCCACGCAGTCATTTTTACGGGGATCGATACATCCCGGAGCGACGCTTTTTCGAGATCGCCGGTGATGAAGACGCCGCCCGACGTTCTCGCAACCACCGGGCGTTGAATATCGGCATCGGGGCGATCGCGATACTGAGCTTCTTTTCCGGGCTGGTCCTGTTCAGTGCCGCCGACGATGTCGATCTTACCGATGCCGGGATCGATCACGGAATCAGCGACCGGGGATTCAGTCTTCTGCTTCTCGGGGGAAGTCTGGTACCGACGGCGGTGCTGACGGCGCGACGCCAGTACTGGGCGCCCCTGGAGTACACGTATCAGACGATGGAGTCATACAACACCCGCCGCTGACGCCGGCCCGAAGGTAGGGCGCTTTCCGACCGTTTCCCCGAACGCCGGGCGCTTCCGTCGGGTACCCTTACATGTACGGACCGTCGTAACTCTCCGGTACGCAGGCAATCTGCGAGTCTACCCGCTGTACGCCCTTGACCGCTTTGGCGGTCGCCTCACACCGTTCGATGTTCGCGGCGATGCTGACCGCTCCGGTGAGTATTGCAGTACCGTCGTGGACCTCCACGCCGGGAAACCGAAGGGGTATCTTCTCCTCGAAGATGATTTTGTTCAGTATCTCCTGCGCCATCGCCAATTCCGCGAGATGCGCCTCGGTTCGTTTCGCATCCGCCTGAAAACTCGACGAATCGATAATCGCCCGGACCGTCTCCAGAACCGCCTCGGGCGATATTGACCCGGTATTCACGGTGAGATCGTAGTGCTCCGGTGCATCCCAGTCGGCGTTGAAGAACACGTGATAGAACCCCTCACGGTTATGATCGCTCTGGTGGATAATCCGCCGCGCATGATGCTCGTTGCATCCCTGCTCCTCCATCACCCGTTGGACCCGAATCTCCATCGGTGCGATCACGCGCAGGTGCAGCACTCCCGGTACCCCGGCGAGAATCATCGGGGCGCCCCTGCCCAGAACGATTCGGTCCCCTTTGAGAACCGACTCGAGGATCGATGCCTTGAGGTAGTGATAGTAGCGATCCCGGTCGGATGAAAAATATTCCCAGAATCCCGGTTTCTTCTCGTCGTACCGCTCAACACTGGTTTCGGGGATACCGTGTCGCACCAGCGCCTCTTCCAGGGTGTCCTTGTCGATCATGCGCAACCCCAGCGAACGGACCAGTAGATCGGTGATCTCGTCGCCGCGGCTACCACTCTGACGGGAAACGGTTATTATAGCCATAACCTCTTCTCCTTTCACTCTCAGAGAGTCTGTCGGCGTACTTTCGTGCGTCTACGTTTCCAGTATACGCACTCCCGATCGTGGATTCAAACGGGAACAGTATTCTTGCAGGAGCGATACACCGGGGAGTGGTGCAGTTGTCGATGCCCACGGCGGAGTCACGCGGATCGGCAGCTTTTCGTGTTACCCGCGGCGGACCCCGGCGGAGATCTCCGCGCGTGCGAGGATCCTCCGGGCGTAGAAAAACAGAACGATCGCCGCGCTCCAGTTCACCACCGCAAGCCCCCAGAAGACACCGTTTTCCTCCATTCCGAGGCCGTACGCGAGAAGGGGAAACACCAGGAACGGTGCCGCCAGCTGGCGATACAATCCAATCCACATGATCATCCCCGGGCGTTTCAGCCCCTGAAGGATCGAGCTGGAGAGGTTTATCAGGATGTAGCTGAAAAATGTGATTCCCTGGATGTAGAGATAGCGCCTCCCGATCGTGACGACTCGTGCGGTTTCGGTGAAGATCCCCAGAAGCCACGGCGCCAGAAGGAGTACCGCGGGCAGGATAACCGCCGTTACTTTCAGCGCTGCCCGGATCGACGCAGCAAGCGCTTCTCTGACCCGGTCGAGGCGACCCGCCCCGTTGTTCTGCCCCGCGAGCGTCGCGAGGGCCACGTTGATCCCGAGAAGAGGCAGGAGGGCGATCTGTTCGATTCGGAGGGCGGCACCGTACGCGGCGATCGGGTCGCGTCCGTAACGGGAGATAAAATAGTTGATGACGAACGACCCCAGGGTCATGATCATGAAATTGAGTGCCGCCGGGGTCGACTGCCCCGTGATCTCCCGCAGCAGCTCGCGGTGGGGTATGAAATCCCGCGGGGTGGCACCGGAGAACACGCCGAGATGCACCCCCCGGTACAGCAGATACCCGATCCCGCTTGCGTAGAGACCTACCGTGGCGAGGGCGGTGCCGCCCTCCAGCATCGCCGGGACGAGTTGCACCCCTCCGACGGAGAGACCGAACATGAGCAGCGGATCGAGTCCGACATTCAGAACGCTCATCGCGATCAGCAGATTCCGGAACACCGTTGACTCTCCCCGCGCCTGAAGTCCTGCGTTGAGCGTGTTCGCCGTGACGATCGCCACACCACCGGCGGTTATGACCCGCATATACCGAAGCCCGCCTGCGAGGACTGCACCTTCGGCACCGAAAAAGGTGAAGATCCCCGGAAGTGCGAGATAAAGCGGAATCGCGATCGCGACGGTAACCCCGACGGCGAGAACGATCGCCTGGCTTTGAAGGCGGACCGCTCGAGTCGTATCGTCCGCTCCGAGGGCGTTGGCTATCAACGCGCCGGCACCGCTCTGGATTCCGATCCCGATGCCTGCGATGATGAAATAGATCGGGAACGAGAGGGAGAGCGCCGCGAGGGAGTCGGTCGAGAGTTGCCCCGCGAAGTAGGTATCCACGACGTTGAACATCGTGTTGAAGAAGAATCCGAGGCTTGCGGGGATCGCGATTCTCCGGATCAGTTCGGGAATCTCGTCTTCAGTCAGTTTCACCGTTTTACGTCCGCCGGATGAGACGGTACACCGGGGAGGGGTTGATTGGAAACCGGATGCTCCGGGGAGCGCTCACGGCAACGATCAGGGCTCCCTGGATCGCGTTCTCTGCCGCCGACCCACCCAATACAGCGCATAAAGGGTGAAAACACGGATTTGTCAAGAAAAAATTTGAAAAGTTTTCCGATCGTTAATATATTCCAGTGTATGAAGACTCTTGAAACGACAAAAGACATTACGACCCTGAAAACGATGCTGTCCGGAGACGCCCTCGATCTCCGACACGATCACGAGTGGGAAGAGATAGCCGAACACGTCCAGGTACACAAGTACTTCGTTAACGAGGATATCCGGTGGACGATCACCTGGGACGATGCGGTCTTTTCCTGGTACGAAAATGTCTTCCGGCCGACCCTCGCAGAGATCGAGCAATGGGAGATCAAGCACGCCTTTCCCCGGAAGACCCGGGGCCAGCTGTACCTTGCCGTCGCTACCCACTGGCACTACCTGAAAGAGCGCGATCCGGAGATCACAATCGCCGAGGCGGCCCGCGACTTCGCCGGAACCTACGGCACCGGCATTGCCAAGTGGTTTTCCCGGTTTCTCCAACCCGCGATCGATTGATCCCGGGCCCCTGGTCGAGGCTCCCCTTGCGGTAGAGCGATATCACCGCGCCGCCGGATCCGGTGACGCGGTATACCCATCCCTCCTGACCAAGTATATCGAACCACCCTTCTCCCGCGTCGGCGGAACAGGAAAACGCGCCGTCTCCAGAGAGGAGAGTTTCTTCAGTGTCACCACATCCCGGATCACGACGATACGATCCGGGTACTCTCCGAAGATAAAGAATTCGACGATCTCCGCAGACCGAGTTGGCCTCCGATCACCCCGCCTGCCATACCGTCACTCCAGTACGAGGTGACGAAAAACGGGACACCTCGCCGTCATTACCCGATTCATGTATCCTTCCCGTATGCACCGTTCCCGGGTACCTGTCGCGGCAGCACTCCTTCTTCTCCTGTCACTCGTGGTGGGCGGTACGATCGGATATCACCTCATCGAGGGATGGAGCGTTTCCGAGAGTCTCTACATGTCGATGATCACCCTCACCACCGTCGGATTCGGCGAAGTGCGCCCCCTGACCCGGACCGGGCAGCACTTCACGATCGTGTTCCTCGTCGTCAGCGTCGCGACCGTCGGATTCTCGATCTCGACGGTTATCTCATACCTCTTTGAAGGCCCGATCGTGGCCTCCTTACGGGAGCGTAGAATGGAACGATCTCTCAAGCGGATAAAGAACCATTACATCGTGTGCGGCGCCGGTGATGTCGGCAGGGAGGTCGTCCTCGAGTTCCGCCGGGCGGGGACGCCATTCATCGTGATCGAGCGCGATCCGCAACATTCGGAGCTCGCCGACGACGAATCGGTGATCGTTGTACCCGGCGATGCGTCGGAGGAATCGGTACTCATGCAGGCGCGGATCGATGTTGCCGCGGGGCTGGTCGCGGCGCTCCCCTCTGATGCCGACAACGTCTTTGTTACCCTGACGGCGCGACAGATGAACCAGGGGATCACGATCGTGGCAAAGGGAACCGACGCGGCGGCAACGGCGAAGCTGCGTCGCGCCGGAGCGGATCGGGTGATCACCCCGGCGAAGATCGCGGGACAACGAATCGCCTCATCGATCCTCCGTCCCTCGGTTGTCAACTTCCTCGATGTGATCGTCGACGACAGCGAGGTTGCGATGCGGATGGAGGAGTTCCCCGTCAACGACGGGAGTCCTCTCTCGGGAAAGACGCTGCGGGAGGCGGAAATCGGCCTCCACACGGGGGCGATCGTACTGGCGATCACCGATCGGTACGGCGTGACCCGGAACGACGCCACCCGTGCGGGGTTGTCGTCGGTGCGCATCGGTCCGGGGGATCGGATCATCGCTCTCGGAAGCGAGGAGCAGTTGCAGGGACTGGAACGGCTGGTCTGCACCCGGGGATGACTCCTCGACGACAGCACCTGATCGATTCGGGAACTCCTCCGGGGATCGAGGAAGTGCGGGAAGTCCCGGCGCGCTGATCACCCCGGGTACCATCTTGCGTCCCCGACGATTCGGGGCGATACTGGGTTCGCAATGGCATCATTGAAGCGACACGATCTTGATCAACGGGACTGGGAGATCATCGAACTACTCCGGGCGGGGACGATATCCAACAGCGCCGTCGCCAAAGAGCTCGGTGTCTCGGAAGGGATGATCCGACAGCGGATCAAACGATTACGGGAGCTGGGAATCCTCTCCCTTCGGGGCCTGATAAATCCCGAAATCCTCGCGAACCGGCAGGTAGTGTGGCTGGGCGCGAACGTCACTGAAAGCCGCCTCCTGGACCAGAAGGCGGCGGAGATCGCCCAACTCGATGACGTCCTCTCGGTGTCGATCGTCTCGGGCCGTTTCGACCTGGTCATCGAACTGCTGCTTGACAGCCACCATGGCCTGGTCGATTTTCTGATCAACGAGCTCGCCCGGATCAATGGAATCACCAGAACCGAGAGCTTCGTTACCCTGAAAACGTACTCGAAGTTCGTCTGAGTCTCTTTTTTACACTTTTGGTTTTCTCAGGCAGAATGACGAGGGCTCCTCGGCGGTCTCCGGAATAATCGTTCGAAGAATATCGGATTGCGTGATGCTACAACGAAAAACGTAGAAAACATTTGACGTACTACGAAAACCGTGGGAACCTACTCCTAACCAATCTATGGAGGAAGACGATGCAAATCGGATCCGTAAAAGAAATCAAACGACATGAATATCGAGTCGGCCTGACCCCCAGCTGTGTCCGCGCCTACGTGAACGCCGGTCATACCGTACGTGTCCAGAAGGCAAGCGGAATCGACGCCGGCTTCGAGGACGACGAGTACAAGGCGGCGGGAGCGATCCTGTGCACAACCCCGGAGGAGATCTGGGAAGCAAGCGACATGGTCGTGAAGGTGAAGGAACCGCAGCCCGACGAATACCCGATGATGCGGGAAGGGCAGATTCTCTACACCTACCTGCACCTCGCGGCGGACGAAATGCTTACCAAAGAGATGATCAAGCGAAAGGTGAAAGGTGTCGCCTACGAGACGGTAGAAACCGACTCCCGTTCGCTGCCCCTCCTTCGTCCGATGAGTGAGATCGCCGGGCGGATGAGCATCCAGGAGGGTGCGCGCTTTCTCGAGCGACCCCAGGGCGGTCGCGGCGTACTCCTCGGGGGGATCCCGAGTGTGGAAAAGGGAAAGGTCGCGATCCTCGGCGGTGGTGTCGTCGGGACCCACGCGGCGAAGATGGCGGTCGGTCTCGGGGCGGATGTGACCGTTCTTGACGTTAATATTGATCGTCTGAACTATCTTGACGACGTCTTCGGCGGGCGTGTTCATCTCCTCTACTCCAACGCGGCACACCTGGACCTCGTCCTGGAGCAGAGCGATCTGATCGTCGGAGCAGTTCTGATCCCGGGTGCGAAAGCGCCACATCTCATCAAGAAAGACGACCTTCGCAGAATGAAGAAGGGGTCCGTCCTCGTCGATGTCGCCGTGGACCAGGGCGGTTGTATCGAGACGACCCACCCGACGACCCATGATGATCCGGTCTTTACGATCGACGACGTCGTCCACTACTGCGTCGCCAACATGCCCGGTGGCGTTTCCCGGACCTCCACCCAGGCGCTTACAACCGCGACGCTTCCCTACGGTCTTGCAATCGCCAACAAGGGGCTTGAGGAGGCTGCTCGCCTGAACAAGGAGATCGCCCGGGGCATCAACACCTACGACGGCAAGGTAACGTATCGCGGTGTCGCCGAGGCGTTCGGTATGAACTACGTCGCCGCCGGCGATCTGATCGACGGTGTCGAGGTTTAAAGGACACGGTAGCGATGTGAATACACCGCCTGTCGGGCCGCTGCTTTCGTCTGCGCCTGGTGAAACGACAAATTTTCGTTTTTTACTGGCGCAGACGGGGACACGGGTTTACGATAGGGACGGTAAAAACTTGAATCCGACATGACGTGAGGAGGAATGTATGGAAGCAATTAATTCGGTAGTTGGTGCGGTTGGCGGGTTTGCCTGGGGACCGGTGATGATCACCCTGTTGTTCGCAACGGGTCTCATCCTGTCCGTTGGTACCAAGATCGTCCAGTACCGTAAGCTTGGATTCGCGTTCAAGCTCCTGGTCAGCAAGTCCGAAGGTGAAGGAGATATCAGCCCCTTCGCAGCGCTGATGACCTCCCTCTCCGCTACGATCGGAACGGGAAACATCGCCGGTGTGGCAACGGCGATCGCTCTCGGTGGTCCCGGCGCGGTATTCTGGATGTGGATCACCGCGATCCTCGGTGGGGCGACCAAGTTCAGCGAAGCCGTTCTGGCGGTGAAGTATCGTGTGACCGACGAAGCGGGTGAAAAGTCCGGTGGTCCGATGCACTACGCCAGCAAGGGTATGGAAGAGAAGTACGGCGGCAACTGGAAATGGCTGGGCTGGCTCTTCGCATTCTTCGCGTTCTTCGCCTCCATCGGTATCGGAAATATGGTGCAGTCCAACTCGGTCGCCGCAGCGTTGAACAACCAGCTCGGCGTTCCCTTCTGGATCACCGGTGTCGTCCTGGCGGTTGCGGTAGGCCTCGTCATCATTGGCGGTATCAAGAGTATCGCCCGTGTTGCGGAAGCGATCGTTCCGATCATGTCGATCATCTACATCATCGGTTCCCTGATCATCATCTTCATCAACTTCGAGGTACTCGGTGAGGCGTTCGGCTGGATCTTCGGTAACGCGTTTACCGACAAGGCCGTTGGTGGTGGTCTTCTCGGCTCGGTGATCCGCTTCGGTGTCGCCCGGGGTATCTTCTCCAACGAGGCGGGGCTCGGTAGCGCTCCGATCGCCCACGCCGCGAGCCAGACCAACGACCCCGTCCGGCAGGGTATCATCGCGAGTCTCGGTTCCTTCATCGATACGATCGTCATCTGTACGATGACCGCTCTCGTTATCCTCACCAGCGCCGTGCTGACGATGCCCGAGGGTGTGATGGAGATCCGTGACGGCCTCAACGGTGCAGACCTTACCACCGCGGCGTACCGCGCGCAGCTCCCCGGCTTCGGCGGGTTCGTCGTCAGCTTCGGTCTCGTCTTCTTCGCCTTCTCGACGATGCTGACCTGGTACTTCTACGGCTTCAAGAGCCTCGAGTACATCACCAACCGAAAGTTCGCCGAACAGTACAAATGGGTGTGGGTCATCCTCTCGTTTCTCGGTGCCATCGCCTCCCTGGACTTCGTCTGGAACATCTCCGATGCGTTCAACGGTCTCATGGCGATCCCGAACCTTGTAGCCCTCATCGCCCTCAGCCCGGTGGTATTCACCGCGCTCAAAGAGTACGAGGCGAAGGGCAAGCTCAACACCTGAGCTTTGGCTTCGTAATGTCGAGCCCTGGTCGTCACGGCCAGGGCTCTCTTTTTGAAAGGAACACGGTATGAACGTCACACCTCTGGATTATCCGATTCGCAGCACCCGGGCGGTGATCGATCTTGATGCTCTTGACCACAACCTGAACCTCCTGAGTGCACGCGTGCCGGGGGCGGGCCTCGTCCCGGCGGTGAAAGCCGACGGGTACGGTCACGGTGCGGCGGCGATCGCCTCGGCGTGCGAGAGATGGGGTGCGACGATGCTCGCCGTGGCGAACCTCGAAGAGTACCTGTACCTCCGGGACCGGGGAATTACCCTGCCGATCCTGATTCTTGAGGAAGTGTTTCCCGGGGAGGTCGAAACTGCGCTCCGTGCGGGAGCGCGTCTCACCGTTGGATCGATCGAGTACGGGAGGCTTTTAAGCGAAACCGCGGGCAGAGCCGGGACTACCGCGATGGTGCACGTCAACCTCGATACGGGGATGGGACGCATGGGCCTCCACGCTTCGGACCTCACCGGTGCGTTGTTGCAGATCGCCGCCCTGCCGGACATGACGATGGAAGGGGTGTACTCCCATTTTCCGGGGTCCGACGAGGGGGACGTCTCCTTCGCACGGGAGCAGATCGCGGTGACCCGGGGTATTCTCACGGATCTTCGGGAAGCGGGCGTCGAGGTCCGTTACGCCCATATCGCAAACAGCGGAGCACTGCTCCAGTTCCCCGAGGAGGTCGCCTGGGACCTGGTTCGACCGGGGATATCGATGTACGGTATGTTCCCGAGCGGCGACGTCGACACCTCGATCGATCTGAAACCGGTGATGCGTCTCGAAAGTCGCATCGTGAAGATTACCCGGTACGACCGGGAGTGGACCGTAGGATACGGTCGAACCTGGAAGGTGGGCCCCGGATCGATCATCGGTATCGTCCCGATCGGGTACGGCGACGGCTTTCCCCGGATACTTTCCAGCCGTGGAGAAGCGCTCGTTCACGGGATGCGGGTTCCGATCGCAGGGCGCGTTTCGATGGACATGATCGCCCTTGACCTCACCAGACTGCCGGAAGCGCCGGCGATCGACGACGAGGTGGTGCTCATGGGACGGCAGGAGTGGTATCCCCGGGAACCGCGCGGGTCCGCCCGGAGCGACGAGATCACCGCACTGGAGCTCGCCGATCTCTGTAACACGATCACCTACGAGATCACCTGTGGAATTACGATCCGCGTTCCCCGGGTCTATCTCCGGAACGGCGAGATAATTGCGATCCAGAGCATGCGCGAGGGGTACCGCGTCTTTCCGTAACGTCATCGAGTCGGGTGGCGGTAGAGCTTTTGGTACCGTCGAAGGGGGCGAAAACGGTCGCCCCTTCGTTCTGTGC
>JBKHFT010000069.1:0-16477 GCA_046540055.1 Alkalispirochaeta sp. | reverse complement strand
TGGTGTCCTTTCGTACATACAGTTTTCCGGTGTACAGCCTCGTGGCGCAGCGGTACGGAGCCCCGCGGGATCCAGGGGGGTGAGATTACCGGAACGTAGTCGACCCGCCGTTTCCGGGAGACAGATGGGTAGTATCCAGAATCCTGTTGCAAAACGGGGGGTAAATCTTGGTGGGAGATCGATCGAAGGAGTGAGACACCCCTCACCACCGCCAAACCGATCCGGTGCAACGAGTTCCGCCGGACCAACAACACGATTCTATATACTGCCCAGGAGTGCCCCGACGATCGAGAGCTGCCCGAGGTAGTACGTCGGCATGATCCACAACTCGTACCCGGGGATCGGTCGCCGGAAGAGGTTCCATGCGATCAGACTGTCTGACAGGTAGATCGAGAGCGCCCCGAGAGGGACCAATACCCGGAACGACAACGGACCGGCAAGAGCCGCGGTAATGACAGCCGCGGCAAGCAGATTCGCCGCCACCGCGACATAGGCGATCACCGCGGCCTTCAACTCCCTCGGGATGCCGGAAAGAAAGCGGTACTGCCCGATACTGACCGCTCCGGCGAACGCATACGCTCCGATGACGACCGGCCACGTCATACCTGACGCACCGACGACCGCCACGAGGATCGCGACCCCGTAGACCAGATACCCCAGGAGAAACGTTGCAAGTCCCGCGGGGAACGTCTTCCGGTTGTCGATCGGCGCAAGGAACCAGTCGGCGATTACCGTGAGCGCCAGACCGACCGCCATCGCCGGAGGGAACCAGGGATACCCTCCGGGCCGGCCGCCGCCCCAGCCGTCGGTACCTCCCGCGGCTGCTCCTTCCAGGACCAGCCGCACCACGAGCCCCACGAACAGCACCGCCGTGACCGCCGTCTTGATCCACCGCACCCCGGGGGCGCTCCTGCCCGTCGAACCACGGTAGCCAAGAATCGTCGCGGGCACCGCGAGAACCGCCGCGACCACGAGACTCGCCGGGGGGATGAGGGAAACGAGTTCAGTCATCGTCAGCACCTCCCCGCCGTCACACGATCGCGGAGCCCCGCAGTCACCATCGCCGCCCCGTCACCGGATCCGTACCGTCACAACCCCCGGGACATTACCCGGTTCAGACGCTCCACGAACGTCGCCGGGTCCTTCAGCTGCACCCCTTCCACCAGCAGCGCCTGATCCAGCAGCAGGAACGCCGCGTCGGTGAAACGGTCGTCGTCCTCGGCCATCTCCTTCATCTGCGCCACGATCGGGTGATCCGGATTGATTTCGAGGATCGGCTTCACCTCCGGCAGGTCGATCTGACCCATCGCCTTCATCATCTGCGCCATCTTCATCGTCGGGTCGCTCTCGTCGACGACCATACAGCTGGGACTGTCGGCGAGACGCACCGAGGTGACCACATCCTTCACGCGATCCCCGAGGACCGACTTCATCCGGTCGATCACCGGTTTCAGCTCTTTGTCCTTCTTCTTGTCTTTTTTCTCTTTCAGATCTTCCCCGGCGTCGGATCGGTTCACCGCCTTCAGGTCCGTCTCCTTGTACTGCCCGAGGGTGGGGATCACCAGCTCGTCGACATCCTCCGCCATGATGAGGACCTCGATATCCTTTTTGCGGTACGCCTCGAGGAGCGGTGACCGGCGGAGAGTTTCTTCGTTGTCACCGGTGATGTAGTAGATCGCCTTCTGATCCGGAAGCATCCGCTCCTTGTACTCGGCGAGGCTGGTCCACCCCTCCGCCTTGGTACTCTTGAACCGCACCAGCTCCATCAGCGCCTCACGGTTGGCGAAGTCCGAATAGAGCCCCTCCTTGAGGGGGCGGTTGTACTGCTCCACGAACTCGAGCCACTTCTCCGGCTCTTCCGTCGCGATCCGGGAGAACTCGTTCAGGATCTTCTTCACCGAGCTGTCCTTGATCTTGTGGAGGATGCGGTTCTGCTGCAGGATTTCCCGACTCACGTTCAACGGGAGGTCCTCGGAATCGATGATCCCCCGGACGAAACGCAGGTACGTCGGCATCAGTTCCTTCTCGTCGTCGGTGATGAACACCCGCTTCACATAGAGCTTCACCCCCGGCCGGTAGTCCACCTGGTACATGTCAAACGGCGCCTTCTTCGGCACATAGAAGAGCGTCGTGTACTCCATCGTACCTTCCGCCTGGGTGTGCAGGTAGAAAAGGGGGTCCTCCGTATCGTGACTGATCGTCTTGTAGAACTCGTGGTACTCCTCCTCGGTGATCTCCGACTTGCTCCGCTTCCAGAGCGCTCCGGCGTCGTTGATCTGCTCCGTGGTGCGACTCCTGCCCTTCTCCTTGCCCTTGTCGTCGTACTCGGTCTTCTCGTAATGAAGCCAGATCGGGAAGGCGATGTGGTTGGAGTACTTCTTCACAATCTGTTCGATCTGCCATCGTGATGCGTACTCCGCGCCCTCCTCGTTCAGGTGGAGGACCACCGTCGTCCCCTGGGAATCCCGGGTGGCCTCGGTGATCTCGAACTCACCCTTTCCGTCGCTTTCCCACTTCCACGCGGCCTCTTCACCGGCGCGGCGGCTGGTAACCTCCACACGATCGGCGACCATGAACACCGAATAGAAGCCGACGCCGAACTGTCCGATCAGGTTGCTGTCCTTCCGGGCGTCGCCGGTGAGCTGACCGAGAAACGTCTTGGTGCCGCTCTTGGCGATCGTACCGAGACTCTCCACCAGGTCGCCCTGGTTCATTCCGATCCCGTTGTCCGCCACCGTCAGTGTCTTGCCTTCGTCGCTGTCGGAGAACTCGATATCGATCCGCGGATCGAACTCGAGGGACTTTAGCGCCTCATCTGTGAGGGTGAGGTACTTCAGCTTGTCCAGGGCGTCACTCGAGTTGGAGATCAGCTCCCGGAGAAAGATTTCCTTGTGGGAGTACAGGGAATGAATGATCAGATGCAGTAGCTGGTTGACCTCGGTCTGAAACTGGTGTGTTGCCATTACGTTGCTCCTTGTCGCCGGTTCCTCCGGTTCGTCGCGGCGTGTGAGACCGTAGCATCTTCCACGATGACCGCAGCCTCGCTCCACCGTGCGGCGATCATCGCAGCACCTTCGGTCGCCACGCCTGCCATATCCGCCCCGCGGGAGGAACCGAAAAATATCATGTATACCGGGTGTTATTTCGGACGAAATATACCGATTTCGGGGCTTCACGGCAATTCGCAGGCGGCCCGTCGGTCCCTCCCTGCCCGATCTCTTCCGGCGCCGTATCCGGGGATAATCGAACTTCGTTCTGCAGAGTCTTGTACCGCTCCGTCGGGCACCGGCCCGGCTCGGTCACCGCCACGCCGGCCCGGCAAGCTCCGTCCCCTACCCGAAGCTGAACAGCACCGTCCCGGCGATGATCAGGAGCGCGCCGATCCACAACCGGAGCGTCGTCGCCCGGTGTTCGATCGCCAGGATCACCAGGATATTGACCCGGCCGAGGGCGCTCACGATCGCCAGGGGGACCAGGGTCATCGCGATATACCGCAGCCACGTCCCCGTAACGATCGCGGCCGCAGCCCCCGCTTCCCACAACACCGGACGGATCCCGGGAAGACGTCGCACGTCGAGGGCGCCCCGATCGATCACCAGAAGGATCAGGACGTACGAAACCGCCGCTGCGATGAGTCCCACCGAGAGGCCGATCTCCGCCGATGCGCCTTCAGCCATCCCGAGACGGACGAAAATCGGGCTCACCGAGAAGGACAGGGCGGTGAGCAATCCGAAAAAGGAACCGCTGACAACGCCTCGTCCCCCCTTCGGTCCTCCGTCCCTTCCCGTGCTGCGCTCCGTCGTTACCGCCACGACGCGATCCCTACCCCGATGATCACCAGAACGACCCCGCCGATCTCCGTAGGGGTGAGCCCCTCGCGGATGACCAGCCACGCGATGATCGCGGTAAACACCGGGGTCGCCCCGACCAGGAGCCCGGTGATACCTACACCAACGCGACGCTGGCTGATCCCGATGAACATCCACCCCCCCGAAAAGTGGATCGCCCCGGCAGCAGCGAAATACAGAACCCCGGGAAGCGTCAGCGCCCGGTACGCTTCGATTCCCCCCGTCGCGAGGGTAAGTGCATTGGAGAGAATAGCGGCAAACACCAGGAGCATCATCGTTGCTGTCCGCAGGGACAACTCCTCCGCCTTGCCATGCAGCGACTGGAACAGCCCGAGGAAGACGCCGGCGATAATCGAGATCGTAATACCGCTCACCCGTCAATCGTCGAACGCTCCCCGGGGATTGTCAAGAATAAGAGGTGTTTTTGCATGCAATATTTACTTGACCGATCGCCTCCGGTCGGGAAAGAGTATAGTGAAGGTATGCGTACTCCGACGGTGAACGACATCGCCCAACGCCTCAACATCTCTCCCAGCACGGTATCCCGGGTGCTCAACGGGTCACCCCTCGTCAAGGAGGAGACGCGATCCCGGATCGAAACGGTCGCCCGGGAGATGGGATACGAGAAGCGTCGCATCCGCCGCCACGGCCCCCGGTCGATCCTCGTCCTCGCCCTCTTCCTCCCCCGATCTCCCGACATGTACCGCCGACTCTTTTATGATCCGGCTGAGCTCCTCGCCGGACTTACCGAGGGGTTCGGAGAGGTCCGCACCCAGATATCGGTGATCGTCAACCAGCCGCGACCGGATCTCTTCGCCTCGAAGAAGAGCGGAAACATCGACGGCTGTGTCTTCGGGTTTACCACCCCCTCCGACGAGGTCCGCAGGATCCTCGAGGAACGACAGATCCCGGCGGTACTCCTGAACCGGGAATCGTCGACGATGAACTACGTCTCCGCCGACCACCTCACCGGGATGCGCCGTCTCCTTCGTCGCGCCGCGGACCTCCGGAAAGAGGTTCGCCCCTGTTACATCAGCTTTCCTCCCGCAGCGCCGGTGGCGCAACAGCGGGAAGAAGCGTTTCTCGAAGCGTGCTGCGCCGAGGATATCGCCTGCGGCACCGCGGATATCATCCGGATAGATCACGTGGACCGGATCGACCGGGAGCTCGCGATTCATATCCGTGACCGGTACAACACCGTCTTCTCCTTCAACGACTTTGTCGCCGTCTACGTCTACCAGGTGTTGATCCTCGCGGGGATCTCCGTACCCGACGAGATCGGCCTCGCCGGATACGACGACTCTCCGGTCCGTCAACTGACACCACAGAAGATCGATTCGATCTCCCTCTCCCCCTACCATCTGGGAAACGTCGCCGGCGAGTGGCTCCACCGGGTCGTAATCGAGCGGAGCACCGATCCCCTCCGGCTGCGCATACCCGGCGAACTGATTCCGGGTGACACCCTGGGACCGGTCAACGCCGAATTCCCCGCCGATGCTGCCGATGCCGCCGATACACCCCGGTAACGGAACGATCTCTCCCGGAAAATCGTGAAAAAAGCTTTGACAACACGGGAAATTGCCCCCAGAATAAAGAAAGATTGCATGCAAAAAGCATGCAATGCGGAAAAGGAGGTTTCCATGAAGAGATTTCTGGCGGTATTGCTGGTGCTCGTCGTTGCAACGAGCATATTCGCGACGGGGGTTCAGGAGGAGGAAGGCAGCTATCCTGAAAAGACGGTACGAGTGATCATCCCCTGGTCGGTGGGTGGTATGACCGACGTACTGACACGGCCGATCGCGAACTGGCTGGAAGAGTACTTCGGGGTACCCTTTGTCGTCGAAAACAAACCCGGTGGTGGTGGTGTCGTCGGCTCTCTCGAGATCGAGAACGCTCCGAACGACGGATACACGATCGGTACCACCTCGATGTCTACGGTATCAGCGAAGTACGTCGCCCCGATGGCGCCGGATATCGACAACGTGGAGCTGATCGCCCAGGCGATCTCGATCCCCGCAACGGTTACCGTCAACGCCGACAGCCCCTTCGAGACGGTGGAAGAGCTGATCGAGTACGCGAAAGACAACCCCGGTGAGTTGAGCAACTCCAACTCAGGAAACGGCGCGAGTGCGCACATCTACGCCCTCACCTTCGGTGCCCGGGCAGATATCGAGATGAACCACATCCCCTATCCGGGATACGCGGAAGCGGTTACTTCCCTCCTCGCGGGGAACGTCGACATGACGAACATCCCCCTCCCCGATGTCGCCCCCTACGTGGACAGTGGTGAACTCCGGATGCTCGCGATCGCCGCGGCGGACCGTCACCCGAGCTACCCCGACGTTCCGACCCTCCGTGAGGTCGGCATCGACGCGGTGATGGGTAACTACTCCGGCTTCGTCGCTCCCAAGGGTACCCCTCAGGAGTACGTCGACATCCTCGAAGACGCGATCGGTCAGGCGATCGCCGATCCGGAGATCTCCGACTTCCTGATCAACGCGGGATTCCAGCCGGTCTTCGCCGGTCAAGACGAGTTTGCGGTGATCGTGGATGACGCGGAAGCACAGCTTGAGTACCTGGTCAACGACCTGGGCATTGAATTCGTCGACGACTGATCGAATTCGATCTTGCGCAACACCGGCCCCGGTGGTACACCGTGTACTGTCGGGGCCATTCTGTATACGGGGAGGGCGATTGTGACGACAACAAGACGAGATATCGTATCCGGGGCGTTTTTCGCGGCGGGAGGGATGACACTGTACTGGTACGTCTCTACCTTTCCCGTCCGTGAGGGGCAGGCTCCCGCTATCAGTGCCGGGTTCTACCCGAAACTCCTCGCCCTCTTTCTGGGGGTCCTCGCGGCGATCCAGATCGTCACGGCGATCGTTGCGGAACTACGCGTCGCCCGGGCATCCGCCGAGGCGGCTCCGGGGACCGATCCCCGGGAAACACCGGATACCGCTGCTGATGCGGGAACGGCGAGCGAGACCGGCCCGTCTGCCGGTGCGGTCTTGCCGACCGGTACCGAACCCGCCCTGCCTGTCGATGCCGTCGACGCTCCCCCCTCCGGCCGAATGCCGGCGATCTGGAAGGACCGGAAATCTTTCGGCCTCTTCCTCTTCACCGTCGTCGCGTTGGTAATCTATCCCTTTGTGCTCCGCATCCTCGGGTTCACGATCACGGGCTTCCTCTTCCTCGGCTCCCTGATCTTCGCCCTCTCCGCGGAGCGGCGCCGCGGCAAGGACCTCATCCTGATCGCGATCGTTACGGTCGGCGTCGGGGTACTCACCTACTTCGTCTTCCGACGGTTCTTGCAGATACCCTTTCCCACAGGCGTCTTCGGACGGTAAGGAGCGCACCCGATGGATTTTTCACTGGACCTGTACCTCGCGGGGCTGCACTACTTCGCCAACCCGATGATGTTCGTGTTCTCCTTCTTCGGAGTCCTCGTCGGCACCGTTTTCGGCGCCCTGCCGGGGCTCACCGCGACGATGACGATCGCGGTCTTCATCCCCTTTACCTTCGGGGTCCCCGCGGTACAGTCCTTCGCGTTCCTCCTCGGACTCTACTCGGGTGCGGTCTACGGCGGGTCGGTGTCGGCGATTCTGATCAATATCCCCGGAACTCCCAGCGCGATCGCCACCGGGTTCGACGGCTACCCGATGTGCCGGCAGGGACGCGCCGGTGAAGCGATCGGGATCTCAACGATCGCCTCGGGCCTCGGAGGGCTCTTCAGCGTCGTCGTCCTCGCTTTCGCGGCGCCCCTCGTGGCGAGTATCGCCCTCAAGTTCAGTAACGAAGAGTATGTCGGGATCACCCTGATCGGTCTGTCGATCATCGCGATCATCTCACCAGGCTCCACCGTAAAAGGACTCATGGCGGGTACCCTGGGCCTCGTGATCGGTACCGTCGGACTCGACCCGATCGGCAGCTACCCCCGGATCGTCTTCAACCGCCCGGAACTCTTCGACGGTGTCAGCGAGATCCCCGTGATGATCGGGATGTACGGCCTTTCGGAGATGCTGGTCCAGATCTCCGACGAGCAGCACATCAAGGTGATCACCCAGAAACTCAAGAACGTCCTCCCGTCGATGGGACAGGTCGCGAAACTGATCCCGACGGTGTTCCGCTCCTCCCTGGTGGGGGTAGCGATCGGGGCGGTCCCCGCCGCAGGGGGGTCGATCGCCTCCCTCGTCGCCTACGGCCAGGAGAAACGCTTCTCCCGGAACCGCGAGAAACTCGGCACCGGTATCCCCGAGGGAGTCGCCGCCCCGGAAGCGGCCAACAACGCCAGCACCGGTGGCGCCCTCATCCCGATGCTGACCCTGGGCATCCCCGGAGACCCGATGACGGCGGTTCTCATGGGAGGGCTGATCATCCAGGGACTGCGCCCGGGTCCTCTCCTCTTCCTGGAACAGATGCCCTTCGTCTCCTCGATCTTCATCAGCCTCCTCTTGTCGGTGATCTTCATGACCGTTCTCGGTCTCGCCGGCGCACGGTACTTCTCGCGCCTGATCAGCACCCCGAAACGATTTCTCATTCCGGCAATCCTGCTCTTCTGCCTCATCGGCTCCTACTCTATCAACAACTCGATGTTCGATATCGGGATTCTCATCGCCAGTGGTCTTGTCGGGTTTGCCCTGCGCAAGTTCGGGTTCCCCGTCGCGCCGGTGATTCTCGGTCTCATCCTCGGTCCGATGTTCGAGATCAACCTTCGCCGGGCGCTGATGCTCTCCCGGGGCGACTGGACCTCCTTCGTCACCCGGCCGCTCAGCCTGAGCTTCATCATCATCGCGATCCTGGTGATCGTCGGCCCCTCTCTGCTCGATCTCTTCCGGCGCCGTATCCGGGGATAATCGAACTTCGTTCTGCACAGCTCCGGTACCGTCTACCGGAGCGCCAACCGGATCGGGATTGTATAGGGAATCGTGTTGCACGGTCGGTGCTACTTCGTTTCACCGGCCGGATTTCCATTCGTCCGACCGGGCATCACCATCCGCATCGTTCCGGCTGCCACAATTCGTTCCGAAGACGCAACATTTTGGTGGACACTGTCCGAACGATCCTGCTATCGGTATGATTCGGTATGCGATTTTCGCAATGGACACGTCCTGTAGCGGCCGGGGTTGCCGCTCTGATCCCCCGGTTGATTACACGAATGGCAATCTTTCTTGTGACGACCGTTTTCCTCTCCTGCGCCGATTCAGTACCGGTCCACGCGACCGAATCGGGTACACCGGCCCTGTCCAGGCAGCCGGAGCTCGTCATCACCTCCGATGCCGCCGCCGCCGCGTGGTACGCCGGTGACCACGACATCGCCACCGAGATCTATCGCCGTCTTGTAGCCGACCATCCGGAACGGGATGACTACCGCCTGAGCCTCGTCATCGTCCTTCGGGAGCAGGGAATGATCGACGAGGCGATCCGGTATTCCGCCGGTCTCACCGGTCCGTACGCGGTGGAGCACGAGATGAACCTCGCCCTGGCAGGTGTCCCTCTGGGAGCACCGGGCATTCAGGGAGGGTCCGGTGATCAGGCGGAGTCCTCCGATCAGGTCGAGCCCACGGATCATGCGGAGTCCTCTGATCAGGCCGAGCCCGCGGATCATGCGGAGTCCTCCGATCAGGCCGAGCCCGCGGATCATGCGGAGTCCTCCGATCAAGCCGAGTCCTTCGTCCCCGCCGAGTCCGTCCGGTCCGCCGGATCGGAGATCGCCGCCGGGGACCGCTCACCATTGGAACCGCAGGTATCCGATATCTCCCGCCGCCACTTCTGGCGGGGGGTCCGGGCGGTCCTTGCGTCACAGCATCTGCGGGGGACGGAGCTCTTCGCCCGGGCGATAGAAACCGCCGACGACGGCCACTACCCCTACGCCCGTTACGCCCTCGGGCGCCTCGCGGCGGGGCAGGGTGATTTTGAAGGCGCCGTGACGGCATACCGGAGCGCCCTCGAGGAGGACCGGAACCTCACGGAGGTGTTTGTGCCCCTGGCGCAGGCGCTGTGGGAGCTCGGCGAGTACCGCGCAGCATGGGACCGGATGGAGCGGGCGCGGATCGCCCTCCCCTGGAACGATGCGATTCCCGCGATGCTGGCGGCGTGGGAAACGATGCAACCCTCCCTCACCGCCGGCGATGAAGAGCGGGCCCAGGCGCGACGCGTCGCAGCGATCCCACCGCGGGTCACCGCCGTCACCGAGGAATACCGGGAAGAAGAAGTCCTTCGGGTGGGTCTCGTGGAGAACCTCGATTCGGTTTACCTGAAAACCGGCGGCCCCTTTGTCCTGTCCAGCGACGGAGCGGTCGTCTATGACAGCGGAGAATCCGCCGGTGCGACGATTCTTCACGTCGCCGCCGGGGACGGCGAAATCTCCGTCACCGTGGAGGGTGGCGAAACGCTCTACCGCGGTGCCGACGCGGTCCGCCTGGGATACCGTGACCGTACCTGGACAACCACGATCTTCGACATGACCTACGGTCACGGGCAGTTCTTCTCGGGCCGGGAGGATCGCAGCTACCGCGGCGAGATCGAGATCATGCTCCGGGGCGACCTCTTCACCGTGGTGAACCGACTCTCCGTCGAGGAGTACCTCTACAGCGTGGTCCCCTCGGAGATGCCCGCCTGGTGGCCCGCGGCTGCCCTGGAAGCGCAGGCGATCGCCGCACGATCGTACACCCTCCATCCCCGGACCCGCTTCGCCGAGCGGGGGTTTGACCTCCTGAGCTCGGTGACTTCCGCTTACTATCCCGGGGTAACCAACGAACACCGCCGGACAACCGCTGCGGTAAACGCCACCCGGGGTCGGGTACTGAGGGACGGAGGCCGGCCACTGGACGCGGTGTACAGCGCGAACCACGCCGGCTACGGAGAGGCCGCCGGCAGCGTCTGGGGGTGGCCGAACTCCCTCGTCTCCACCTCGGATCCTCTGCTACCCGAACTGGACGAACGTCGCAGCCCTGCCGCGGTCTATCGATGGTTGGTATCGCGACCGGACAGCTATTCCGGGCGGCCTCCCTACGCCGGTCGCAGCTCCTACCGGTGGGAACTCCTCGTTCCGCGAGAGTCGATCGAGCAACGCCTCGCCGACGCGGGTCAGTCGGTGGGCACCGTGGAGCGGATCGTTCCCGGTCCCCGTGGGATCACCGGCCGAGTGGAGGCGGTGACGATCCATGGAAGCACCGGAACAACCGAGGTTCGCCGCGACGCGATTCGTTCACGCCTGGGAGGGCTTCGGAGCAATCTCTTTGTCGTAAGCGCCTATACGGGCCCCGACCTGACCGGCGACATCCCGGAAACCGACGCGGGAGCTGCGCCGCAGGCGCCGGGATATTTCTACTTCCAGGGAGCGGGATGGGGCCACGGGGTCGGCCTCGACCAGACCGGCGCCGCCGGTATGGCAGAGGCAGGGTTCGACGCAGAATCGATCCTGAACCACTATTACCCCCGCAACGAGGTGGTGACCTGGTACTGACTATGGTATACACAAACGTGTTGCGGTTTGCGAGGAAGGTTATCTCTCGCATCGGTTTATGGCGCTCAGCAGGTCTTCATCAGAGCAATTCTATGTTACACATGGGGAAATGCCACAGGGCTGCAACACGATTCTCTATACTACCCCGGAGTACCCAGAGCGGTGAGCACCTTTTTGAGGCGGCTCTGCACCTCCCGGGCGATCGGGGCGAGAACGGCGTTCTCCACCGCCTGCATTGAAACGGCGGGGTCAACGGCGGCGATCTCCACTCCGTCGTCGCTGGTTTCCCGGACGACGACGTTGCAGGGAAGGAGCGTCCCGATTTTGTCTTCCTCCTGGAGCGCCTGGTGGGCGAACGACGGGTTGCAGGCGCCGAGAATGCGATATCGGGGGACGTCGACGTCGAGCTTTTCTTTCATCGTTGCTGCCACGTCGATGTCCGAGATGATCCCGAACCCCTGCTCCCCGAGCGCTTTGGTGACCGCGGCGATGCCCTCATCGAAGGTACCGGCGAAACCGGTGGAGATGTAATAGCTCATATATCGCTCCCTTCATATGCAACGTCTCCCCAAGGTACGGATAACGGGAAGAAACGCCAAGTTCCGGGGGCACACCGCCCCGGGGACACGGGACGGAGGGCTTATCGCCTGTGATGAGTCTTCGGGTACCGGTACCGTCCCGGTGGGTACGGGACGGCACTCCGCAGAACGTCAGTTCGATTCGACGACCCGCTATTTCAAGGGGGGTACGTCGACCCAGCGACGCTCCTTCCAGCTGGTGAGGCCGAGCTCGGCGAGCTGGACCCCTTTGGCACCTTCCATCAGGTCCCAGGGAAACGGCTCATCGTCGACGACGTGGCGGAGGAAGAGCTCCCACTGGATCTTGAAGGCGTTGTCCATCTCGTCCCGGTCGGGCATCGGGGTCCAACCGGCGTAGAAGTCGATCGGGTTGGGGATGTCGGGGTTCCAGACCGGTTTGGGGGTTTCCGCGTCGTGCTGAACGACGCAGTCCCGGAGGCCCGCCACCGCGCTTCCCCGGGTTCCGTCGACCTGGAGGGTGAGGAGGTCGTCCCGGCGGACTCGGGTCGCCCAGCTGGAGTTGAAGTGGCAGACCACGCCGTTGTGGAGTTCGAAGGTGCCGTAGGCGGCGTCGTCGGCGGTGCAGGTGTAGCGGTTCCCCTCCTCGTCGATCCGCTCCGGCACGTGGATCGCCCCGAGGGACGTGAGAGATCTGATCTCGCCGAAGAGGTTGTCGATCACGTACCGCCAGTGGCAGAACATATCCATCATCATCCCCCCACCGTCTTCGACGCGGTAGTTCCAGCTCGGCCGCTGCGTCGCCTGGTGGACGCCGTCGAACACCCAGTACCCGAACTCGCCCCGGACGGATAGGATCTCTCCGAAAAAGCCGGTGTCGATCAGGTACTTGAGCTTCCGGAGGCCCGGGAGCCACAGTTTGTCCTGGACGACCCCGTTCTTGATCCCGGCGTCCCGGGCGGCGTGGGCGAGGGCGACGGCGGTGGCGGTATCGGTTGCGGTGGGCTTCTCACAGTAGATCGCCTTCTTCGCCTCGATCGCCTTCAACAGGCCGTTGACGCGGATCTGCGTCAGGGTCGCGTCGAAGTAGATTTCGTTCGCCGGGTCCGCCAGGGCGGCAGTGAGGTCGGTGGTGTATTCGATCGCACCGTGCTCGTCGTGGAGCCTCCCAACGAGGGCGGCAAGCTTCGCGTCGTTCCGCCCGACGAGGATCGGCACGGGCATGATCGGCTCCCCCGAAGCGGAGGGAACACCTCCCTGCTTTCTGATCGCCAGGATGCTGCGGAGAAGGTGCTGGTTGGTGCCCATCCTCCCTGTCACGCCGTTCATGATGATTCTGATCTTTCGCATGTTCGTTACTCCTTTGTTTGTGCTGTCCCGGCGGCGGGCCTTCCCCGCGTACTCATACCGCCGGTGGCCTTATACCGCAGTGCGGCAGGCGTTGGCGATGCGCCCGAGCCACTCACCCTGGTCCATCGCCCAGTACCGTTCCGAGAAGATCTCTACTTCGATAGGACCGGTGAACCCGGCGGTCTCGACGTCACGCCGTATCCCGGGAATATCGATCGCGCCCTCCCCCATCAGTCCCCTGTCGAGGAGCATGTGCTCCGTGGGAACCCGCCAGTCACAGACGTGGAACGCGGCGAGAAGACCCTGCCGTCCCGCCTCGGCGATCGCCTCGGGGAGCGTCTCGTCCCACCAGAGGTGGTAGACGTCGACGACGCTGCACACGGTGGGGCGCGCGTCGCCCGGTGCAACGGGCCGGGCGTCGGACGCCGGGCTGGAAGCCTCGCCACGTGAGGGAGGGCGCGCGTCGCCCGGTGCAACGGGCCGAACGCCGGACGCCGGGCTGGAAGCCTCGCCACGTGAGGGAGGGCGCGCGTCGCCCGGTGCATGAGGCTGCGCATCCGGCGCCCGCCGGCCCCCGGGATGCGTTCCTGCGTCGGACCAGGTCCTCACCGCCGCGTTCACCTCTCCGGCGATCCGGTTCGACTGGGTCAGCGTGTTGATCGCGCTCCGGGTGTCGGCGTACATCGGGTGGAGAGGTTCGATCCCGAGGCGGACTCCCGCCGCCGCCGCTTCCGGGGCGAGCTCGATCAGGGCGTCGGTGATCATTCGGCGACTGTCATTGACTCCCACCGCGGGATCCGCACCACAGACGAGGACGATGAGGGGAAGCCCGAGAGCGTGGGCTTCGTCGATGCACCGCCGGTTATCCTCGAGGGCGGCCCGCCGCGCCGACTCGTCGGCGTGGGCAAAGAATCCGCCCCGGACGAGACTGACTCCCGCGAGCCCCGCCTCACCGATCCGGCGTCGGATCGCACCCGGATCGCGGCCGTCCATCGCGTCCCGCCAGATCGAGATTCCCCCGAAGCCCGCACGAGCGTACTCGTCGATCGCGGTTTCGATCGGCCACGGCCTGGTCGTAACGGTGTGGATCGCGAATCGACTGAGATCGGTGATCGGCGCGGGTCCCGACGGCGACGCCCCGGGGGTCATCGGCGGGCTCCCGGGGAACCGCTCGGGTCGGGCGCGTGTGAAGCCCCGGCAGCGGGGATATCGAAGAAGCGCTGCGGTCGCCGTCCCTCACTCAACCGTTTGACCATAACCGCCAGTTCGAGAAGGTGGTAATCGCCCCACATGCAGCTCTCGCCGTTGGCGATCTTCTGCCCCGGTGCGACGTAGTCCCACCGGTTGGGCTGGTGGTAGATCGAGTGGAGCAGAATCCCCTGATGGTCGGCACCGGTACTGAGGTAGGGTTCTCCAAACAGGGTGTGGGCAGCGATGAGTCCGGCGGCACGGTACCGGGCGGCGCGCTCGGTAATCGCCGGAACGTCGTGGCGGCGGGGTCCGTTTCCGTCGAGATCGAGGGGCACCCCGGCGAGGCGCTCCGCGTGATCCTCGAGGTACAGCGCCAGACGCAGAAGTCCCTGGGCTGTGATCGCCGCAGCGGAACTGTCCACCGGCTCGTGCTCGTTGTACGGGTCTGCCGGGCGGTCGAGGTAGCCTCCGAGCTTCTCCAGCCCCGGGGCGCCGGTATCCCAATAGGGGATACCGTCGGTGGGGGTCCAGGTGAGGTAGAAATCGCTTACGGCGCAGGCGGTGCGGAGCCACGCAGCCTCGATCCGCGCCCTGGCAGCGGTTCCGGACGCCACGGCGGCTGCCACCCCGGCGGACACGGTGTCCCCGCCGGGTACCCGGGACACCGCTTCCAGCCCGGCGAATTCCTCGTCGGGCCGACTCTGGATCCATTCGAGTTGCTCCGGGTACCCCGCGGCGATCCAGGCGAGTCCCCGGGTCCAGGTGGTAAAGGGGCTGTACCCCTGTTGCGTGCCGGGGCAGCGGTACACGCCGTTGGTGACGTTGAAGATCGACTCGTGGACGGTTCGCCCCCGCACATCGTATCCGTCGCGACCGCGCCCGTAGTACACGTTGAATTCGGCGGTGGCGGTCGCGTGGTCTACAAGGCGTTCGAGCAGGGAGATCCGGGAGTCCTGCTCTCCCATCAGCACATGACCGAGCTGGTGCGACACCGCCAAAGCGCGCATCGAGCGAATCGTATCGGAGAAGAGCGAGTGGGGACCGTTGAAGGTATGAACGTATCCCCCGCCGCCACGGATCGGGGTCCACCGCGCCGCCTGCACCGCGCCGGTGACCTTCAGGGCAAGGCGGTAGAATTCCGCCTCCCAAAGATCCACAGGGATCGTTCCTTCTCCCATCATCCGCAGAAGGTTGCCGTAGGTGCTTACGTTGTTGAAACCGTGGTCGTGAACACCGATGTGGGTCAGATGGTGGGCCATGTGGTCCACCGTAGCCCTCCGGCCGTACGTAAGCATCCCGGTATCACCGGTCGCTTCATAGAGGTACAGGGCGTTGCCGAACTGAAACCCCTGGGTCCATTCGGTCCACCCCCGGGTGGTGTACTTCCCCGCTTCAGTGTAGACCGGGGTTCCCGCCGTGGGACTCCATGCGTCACGGAGAAGGGTAGTAGCTCGAAGCCCCGCCTCCCAGACCGCGTCGAGCCGTGCGGCGACCTCCGTCAGTTCCGGTACACGTCGTAAGTCGATCATTCTGAACCGCTCCTTTCCGAGTATTGAGTCCTGGCGTCCGGGGGCGCGTCACCCTCCGCGCCGGGGGCGCGGCACCCTCCGCGCCGGGGGCCCGTCACCCTCCGCGCCGGGGGCGCGGCACCTCCCCGCCGGGGCCCTCACACCACCCCGTCAGGGCCCGCCCCGATTCCGCCTAGAGCCGGGAGATACTGAACCCGCCGTCGGCGTCGATCACACTGCCGGTACCAAAGGGAAACGACCCGTCCACCAGCGCCCGCACCGACCGCCCCACATCTTCCGGGGTTCCCCACCGCCGTTGCGGCACCAGACCGTCGGCGATCAGTGCGTCGTATTTCTCTTTCACCCCGGCGGTCATGTCTGTGGCCATGATTCCCGGTCGCACCTCGTAGACGTTGATCCCCTCTCCGGCGAGGCGCGCCGCCCAGAGCTGCACTGCCATCGCAAGGCCCGCTTTGGAAACGCAGTACTCTCCCCGGTTCAGGCTCACCGTCGCGGCGCTGATGGAGGTGACGAAGACGACGTGGTGGTCCGGCGCGGCCGCGTGATTTGTTCCCG
>JBKHFT010000068.1:0-16596 GCA_046540055.1 Alkalispirochaeta sp. | reverse complement strand
CGGAAGGAGAAACGCCGCGACCGCGGATGCCAGAAAGATCGGAAGGTAGACGGAGGGGGGGCGGGTGATCGGAATCGTATCCGTCGGATTCAGCATCGTCATCACCTCGATCATGATCCACGAGAAACCCGATACTATCCCGATCGCTACCCCATATCGTCTCCGTTTCGCCCTACCACACAGTAGATCACCGTCGACGTGCACGTCGCGGCCGTGCCGCGGTTTGCCCACGGCGCCGGTCGCGAGGTTCGGTGAAGAACCTATTCCCGACTCGACTGTGCCCAGAGATTGATGTCGCTGTCTACCGCGTAGGTGTCGATCTCGGAGAGCTCGTCGTCGGTCAGCGGCGGCGCCTTTGCAGCGGCGACGTTTTCCCTGATCTGATCGAGGCTGCTCGCGCCGATCAGAACCGATGTAACTTCCGGTCGTCGCAGCACCCAGGAAAGGGCCATCTGGGCCAGGCTCTGCCCGCGACGGCGGGCTATCTCGTTGAGCCCCCTGATCCGGGCGATTCGATCCTCCGTGATCATGTCCTTCCCGAGAGCGGTCCCTTCCCCTGCGGCGCGCGAACCCTCGGGGATCCCCGTGAGGTACTTGTCGCTCAGCATTCCCTGGGCGAGGGGCGAAAAAGCGATACATCCGATTCCCTCTTCACGCAACGTATCGAGAAGTCCCTCCGACTCGACCCATCGGTTCAGCATCGAGTACGACGGCTGGTGGATCACCACGGGGGTACCCATCTCCCCGAGAATCGCCGAGGCCCTGGCGGTCTTGTCCGCCGAGTACGACGAGATCCCTGCATAGAGCGCCTTTCCCTGCCGGACGGCGGTATCGAGGGCGGACATCGTCTCCTCGAGGGGGGTGTTCGGGTCAAAGCGGTGAGAGTAGAAGATATCGACGTACTCAAGCCCCATTCGCTTGAGACTCTGGTCGAGACTCGCCAGGAGATACTTCCGGGAACCCCACTCCCCGTAAGGGCCGGGCCACATCAGGTATCCCGCTTTCGTCGAGATGATGAGTTCGTCGCGGTAGGGCCGGAGGTCCTGGGCGAGGATCTTGCCGAAGTTTTCCTCCGCCGACCCGGGAGGTGGTCCGTAGTTGTTCGCCAGATCGAAGTGAAATATGCCGAGATCGAAGGCGCCCCGGATCATCGTGCGAGCGTTCTCGATCGGGTGGGAATCGCCGAAGTTGTGCCAGAGGCCAAGAGAGACCTCCGGCAGGATCAGCCCGCTCCGGCCGCTTCGACGCCGGGGGCATTTCTCGTATCGTGTTTCATCGGGAGTGTAGTTCATGAAACGAAGGGTACACCCCGGCTATCTACCAGTCAACGCAATGTTTGCGTCCCGTACGGGGGCACCCCGTGCAGGATCTCCCCTTCCCCGGGGCACTTCGTTCCGACGGGCTCAGTCGATCGTCCCCACGTAGGGCAACCAGCGGTACTTCTGATCGAAATCGATCCCGTACCCGACGATGAAGAGATCGGGGATCTCCTTGCCGACGTACTTCACCGGAACCTCCACCTGCCTTCGGGCGGGTTTGTCGATCAGGGTGCAGATCTCGATACTTGCCGGGCCCTCATTCGACAGGCGCTCGTAGATCTGGCTCAGGGTCAGACCGGTGTCGATGATATCCTCGACGATCAGGACGTGGCGGTTGTGGACGCTCTCGTTGAGCCCTTTCAGGATCACCAGTTCTCCGGTGCTCTCGCGGCCAACGTACGAGGCAGCGGCCATGAAGTCGACCTCTATCGGTATGTCGAGACGGCGGATCAGATCCGCCATGAACACGAAGGAGCCCTTTAAAAGACCTACTACGAGGGGATCTTTGTCGCGATAGTCATCCCGGATGCGCTCCGCCAGCGTTGCCACCGTCTCGGCGAGTTCGGTCTCGCTGATCAGCGTTTTCAGTTCAGGTTTCATGGAGCACGAGAATACCGGAACCGGCGGACTCCGACGAGCCCCTCGGCGCCGTGTCGCCCAGGTGGTACAATACCGGCATGAATACATGGCTCACCATCGAATTCTGGCAACAGTTGCTGCAAAGCGCGATCGAATGGTCTCTCCGGGTCCTTCCGGGGATCGTTATCATCCTTATCGTCGCGGTTATCGCGTCGAAACTGCTGAACAAGATCCTCCACCGTGTTTCGGAGACGATGGCCGCCAACCTGAAGCGCGCAGGACGCCTCGACCCCGGCGAGCTGGACAAACGGGTCGCCACCCTCACCGGGATACTCAGCGCATCGGTCCGGCTGATCCTCTGGCTCGTCATCGTGATGATGGTCCTCCGACGCCTCGGGATCGACGTCGCACCGATCATCGCCGGTGCCGGCATCCTCGGTCTCGCCGTCGGGTTCGGGGCGCAGGAGCTGGTCCGGGACTTCATCGCCGGGTTTTTTATCCTCATGGAAAACCAGGTTCGTGCCGGGGATGTAGCGAACATCAACGGTACCGGTGGTGTCGTCGAGCAGGTCGGATTGCGTACGATCGTTCTCCGTGACGCCTCCGGTGTTGTCCACGTCTTCCAGAACGGGAAGATCAACTCCCTGTCCAACATGACCAAGGAGTGGTCCGCGATCGTCTTCGACATCGGTGTTGCCTACAAGGAAGACACCGACCGGGTCGTATCGGTGATGCAGGCCGTCGCCGCGGACCTGCGGACCGACGATGTCCTCGGCCCGGATATCCTCGAGGATCTCGAGGTCTTCGGTGTCGACGCCTTCGGTGACAGCGCGGTGGTGATCAAGGCGCGGCTCAAGACGAAGCCGATTCGCCAGTGGGCGGTCGGACGAGAGTACCGGCGCCGCCTCAAGTACGCCTTCGACCGGGAGGGGATCGAGATTCCCTTCCCGCACCGAACGATCTACTACGGTGACCAGTCGCAACCGGTGCAACAGACCGCGACCCGAAACGCCATCGAAACGTGATCAACCGGTGATCGACACCCTTGATTGTACTACCCTGGCCCCGATCGGGGGCGGAGACCCGGCGGTAGGGGCGCCCGTCAACGGTCCTCGATAAAACTCCCACGGGCTCGTGCCCTTCGGGTATACTGATCGGGGGGGTATTCGTATGGACAAGCGCACGCCGGATCGGTTCGTCAGGGTTGCGATCACACTGGCGGTCCTGGCTTTCGTATCCACAGGGTCCGTCGTCGAGCATTTCGAGATGGGTCTGCAGGGCGTTTCGATCGGGATCAACGGCAGTTTCGCGATGTAGCGCGACGTTCCGGATGCCCTCGCATATCGCTCATACCCTGTGTGCCGAAGACACACTGCGGTACACAGACCGGAATCGCAATCTCGTATCGACGGAGCACGCCGGGTGGCTGGCGATCGGTGCTCAGGGACCCGACATCTTCTACCACAATCAGCGTCGGCGCCCGACGGGGATCCAGTACGGCACGTTGATGCACCGCCACGGGTACGGATCAACGGTGGCCAATATGGTTCGCGACGCGGTGACGGACGGACAACCACCGGAGTCCCCGGCAGGTACATTCATCGCCGCGTTTATCACCCACGCGATCCTTGACCGGATACTCCATCCCTATATCAACTACCGCGCCGGGTGGGTCGTCACCGGAGACGCCTCGACGAAGCGGTACCGGTCGATGCACCCCTTTCTTGAACGTCTCATCGATGTCGCCCTTCTCAGGCACCTCCGCGGCCAATCGACGAATGATTTCGACTTCGCAGGCCGACTCCAGGGGATTCGAAGTACCGATGAGTGGCAGCGTCTCGTACGGGCCGGTCTCACCGGCTGCTACGAACGCGCCCGTCTTGATACCCGCCTCGCCGAACGCCTGGAGAACGCATGGAACGATGCAATCGGGTTCTACGAGTTCACCAATCATGTCGATGCCGCGTATTTGTCGGAGGGGATGAAGCGGGAGCGACGATCCGCGTCGCAACGCTCCCTGTTGTCCGTCGTTCATCCGCCGAACGTTCCCGACGACCTCGACATTCTCAACCTTCAGCGGCGCGAATGGACCCATCCCTGCTCATCAAAACGCACCTCCACCGCGTCGGTAGTAGACATGTACGAAGAGGCGGTACGTACCGGTTCAGCGGTGGTGAGACGTGTGTTCGCTGTATGGAACACGATGAGTCGTGATGGAGCGGCACAGGAGCAACTCGATGAGATCGCCGTCGTCGTGGGGGACTATAACCTCAGCGACGGCCGTCCGCGGAAGCGTCCGTGCCGTCGCCGCCACATGGATCCCTTCCCCCTCCCGGAGTTGCAGGAACGAATCCGGGAATCGGTTCGGCGGGGTGACGGTGGAGTCGTGTGACCCTCTGCCGCCACGCCCGGGATCGCTGCGACAACCGGACAGGTGGTCCGCCGGTCACTCCTGTTTCTTCGTATTGATCTTCAGGAACGTATAGAGACCGCAGAAACTGGTAGCCGCGGTGAAAAGCAACACCGCGCCGAACGCGGCGAGGGCAAACCACGCCCCTCCCTGGATAATCCCGAACACGAGAAACACGATGCCGAATACGATGCGAAGAATGCGATCGATGCCGCCGACGTTCTGAACCATATCAAACTCCTTCCCAATATTGTGGAAGTGTAATATACGGATTCTATGCCCGAAGGGCGATACCTATCGTGACGGGGAGAGTCGATCGACCCGTGATCCCCCATACTCTCAACTTCTGTTCTGTGCCCTGCAACGATCGACCTGCACCGATCCGGGTTGTAATCTTACGTCTCCAGGGCATCGACGGCGGCGCGCTCTACCGCCAGCCCCGCCTGGTACCGCTTGAAAAAGGCGTTGAAACTCTCCACCTCGTCCGGAACCGGATCGGTGGCGGTTCCGGCGGTCTCGGCAAACACCGTCTCGAGAAAGTCAGGAAGCGACTGTGACCGGTCGTCTCGAACCATGTACGCCGCGAGAAGCGCCATCCCCCAGGCACCCCCCTCCCCGGCGGTCTCCTGGACTCTGACGGGTACCCCCGTGGCGGCGGCCATGATCCGGTCACCGACGCCGGGAATCTTGAAGAATCCCCCATGTCCCCGAATCTCTTCGACGGTAACACCCTCTTCTTCGGTCAGTATGTCGAGACCGGTGCGCATCGCGCCAAGGGCGGCAAAAAGATGACTCCGCATGAAGTTGGCGATCGTGAACCGGCCATCCGGATTCCGTACGAAAAGCGGACGCCCTTCGGTAAACCCCGTGACATGTTCTCCCGACACATAGCCGATCGACAGGAGTCCTCCGACATCGATGTCACCTTCAAGGGCCAACGGGAGCAACCGTTCGTAGACCTGTCCGATCGGGACCGAGACCCCCAGTGCCGTCACCGCCTCGTGGATGAGGCGAACCCAGGCGTCGAGATCGGAGGTGCAGTTGTTCGAATGCGCCATCGCAACGGGACTGCCGTCAGGGGTCAGCACCAGATCGATCTCCGAATGCACCCGGGACAGCGATTTCTCCAGAACGATCATTGCGAATACGGACGTGCCTGCCGAGACGTTTCCGGTGCGTTTTCGTACGCTGTTCGTGGCGACCATCCCGGTCCCTGCGTCCCCCTCGGGCGGGCACAGTGGTATACCGGCCTGCAACGTCAACGTCGAATCAAGTATCGCCGCTCCCTCGGGTGTCAGCGTTCCCGCCTCCTTGCCGACGGGATGCACCGTGGGGAGGATCTCCGCGACCTTCCAGGGAAATCCCCGGTCGGAAACGGTCTCGTCGAAGGCGTCGGTCATTGAACGGTAAAACGTACCTGTTACAGGATCCACGGGGAACATGCCGGAAGCTTCATCAGCGCCCACGGCAAATACCCCGGTCAACAGGTAATGAACGTACCCGGCGAGGGTGGTCATGCGCCGAATACGTGAGATGTGATCCTCGCCATTAAGAATCGCCTGGTACAGGTGAGCGATGCTCCATCGCTGCGGCACGGGAAAGGTGAACAGCCGGGACAGAGCCTCCGACGCCTCCCCGGTGATATTGTTCCGCCAGGTGCGGAAGGGCACGAGGAGTTCATCATGAGCGTCGAGGGCGATGTACCCGTGCATCATGCCGCTGATTCCGATCGCCCTGAACGCGGGAATCTCCACATCGAAGTCGTTTCTGCACGATTGCGCGAGGTCTCCGTAGCATGCGGCGAGACCAATGCGCACATCCTCCATATCGTACGTCCAGATGCCGTCGACGAGGCGGTTTTCCCATCCGTAGGAACCCGACGCGATCGGAGCACCCTCCGGCGCGATCATCGTCGCCTTGATCCGTGTCGATCCCAGTTCGATTCCAAGTATCCCCTCGCCGTTCGCGATAATCCTTTGTGCCGTATCTCGTTCCATTATCGTTCCTTTCCCGCTTGCCCGTAGTACGCGCCGGCGCCGTGCTTTCGTTCCTAGTGTTTGCGACGGAGAGCCGGTGAAAGGCGTTCCGCGTCGCCTGCGATCGTAACCGTGAGATACGCCATGCGGGCGATCTCCTCGAGAGCAACCGCGTTGTGCACCGCTGCCTCCACATTCTCTCCCCATACGAACGGCCCGTGACCGCCGTCGCCGGAAATCCCCACGTCCTTGGTGCTGAGTCCTACCCGTACGGAATCATCCGGAAGATATCACATCCGCTGCGCTTCGGGATTCCCCCCCCGGGCGAGGACGATCCCCCCGACGGCGAAGAGAATCAGGATGCTGAGTATACCGTATCGCTCGTCCCCGGTGACCTGCGTGAAAAACGCGACCAGGAAGGGACCCATGATCGCCGCAAACTTGCCGAAGATGTTGTAGAACCCGAAAAACTCGGCACTTTTCTCCTTGGGGATCAACTTGCCGTAGATCGAGCGGCTGAGAGCCTGGATGCCCCCCTGGCTGGACGCGACCATCATGCTCAGAACCCAGAACAGAACGGTTCGGACTCCCATATCCTCGATAGAAGGCAGAAAGAACGCGATAAATACGACACCGACGTAGACGCCGATCCCCACAAAGATCATCCGGTAGGCACCAAACTTCGCCGCCAGCCGCCCGTAGAGCACTGCAAAGGGAAATGCAACGATCTGGATCGCCAGGAGAATAATCAACAGCGTATTCGATTCGATCCCCATCGACCGGGCGATCGGTGTTGCCATCCGGATGATCGTGTCCACACCGTCGATGTAGAAGAAGTATGCCAGGAGGAAGATGAACACCGGCTTGTAGCTGTGGATGTGCTTCAGGGTGCGTCCCAGGCGGAGAAAACTGTCCCGGATCGGGTGCGCCTCCGGCTCTATCCCGTAGTGTTGTTCGACGTTTTTCAGCAGGGGAATGGCGAATACAAACCACCACAATCCGGTAAGGAGAAAGGAGAGGCGTGTCGCAAGGATCGAGGTAATGCCGATCGTCTCCGCCGTCAGGACGAGGACGATACCGGCAACGAAGGGTATGACGCTTCCGATATACCCGAATCCGAATCCGAGGGAACTCACCCGGTCCATCCGGTCTTCGGTGGTTACGTCGACGAGAAAACTGTCGTAAAAGAGGTTAGCCCCGGAGAACCCGATCACCGATCCGACGTACAGAACGAGTGCGAGGAGCCATTGTCCCTCATTCACCAGGACGAAGCTGACGGTCGTGATTACCCCGATCAGAAAGAAGGCGAGGAAGAACTTCTTCTTTCGTCCCCAGTAGTCGGCGATCGAACCCAGGACGGGGGCAAGTACCGCGACAAGAAGGCTCGCCAGGCTGTTCGCGTACCCCCAGGTCGAGACGTAGATCTCGGTGGGGGTGATGCTTTCATAGAACAGGGGGAAGATCGCCGTAGTGATGACGATCGAGTACGCTGAGTTTGCCCAGTCGTAGGCGACCCAGCTTCGCTCCTGACGACTCAGTTTCATGGGTCGATCATGTACCATTCCCCGAAAAAGCGCCAGTTCGAATACGAGATTCGGTGGAAAACTGGACCCTTCCGATTCCGCTGCGGTATTGTCTATGGCGAGATGCGACTTCCCGAGCTCGATACCGCACGAATCCACTATCGCTTCCTGGGAACCACCGCCCTCGACCGCTTTCTCGATCTTCCCGAGGGACCCGTCGTGTACGTTGCCGTTGACGCGGGAGTCGTCGAACTTGCCTCGATCTTTGACCACACCTCTTTTCCGGGCCTCCCCGGGTGGGATCTTCTCGTCGAAGCGGGGGGGCGTGAGGTCGTGATCCGCGACGACGATCGGGGAGAACCGATCCCGCCGCACCTGGCAGATCCCCTGAGCACCTTCTCCTGGGACCCTCGTCGTCGGGCCTTTGGAGACCCCTCCGGGTTGTACCCGGTCCTGAAGGAAGCGCGACGGCGTATCCGGGAGACGCTGTCCCGGAAAGGGACAACCCTCGGTGACGTCGAACCGGTCGACATCGGGGAGTATCCCGAGGTTCGCGACGTGCTATCCGGTATCGACGGCGTTGCGGCGGCGGTTTATACCGCCCGCTTGCCGATCGTCTTCCCTCGGAAGCTGCTCCGACTCGGGGAGAACGATCCCGGGCACCCCGCGACGTACCATCGCTTTGTCGTCACCGGGATTCTCACCGGGCCCTGGGCGGAACGGGGCCTCGAGCTGTTGCGGAAGACGGGCTATACCGCAGCGGTACTGCCGGAACTGGACGTCATGCACGGTACCGAACACAGCAAGGAGGGGCATCCCGAGGGCGACGTCTGGCGCCACTCGATCGAGACGCTCCGGTACCGAAAGACGAGGGACCTGACGATCGCCCTGGCGCTGCTCTTTCATGACAGCGGGAAACCACGGTCCCGGCCACAGGGGCACAAGAAGTTTGACGGCCACGCCGATATCGGCGCGGGGATCGCGCGAGACGTCCTCGAACGTCTCGAGTTCGCGCCGGAGACGGTCGATGCGGTGCGCTGGCTCGTGAAATACCACATGATCCCTGGTGCGCTCCGCCGCCTCCCGGACCATCGCCGGGACCCGATCATGCGGTCGGAGCTCTTTCCACTGCTCCTCGAGGTGTACCGTTGCGACCTGAGTTCAACGTTCCGGGGGCCCGAGAATTACTACGACGCCTGCGCGATCTATCGGCGCTTCCTGAAGTCCAACCGCGACCCCGCCTCGGGATCGCCGCGGGAGTTTCGGGATCTCGTGAATACCTATCTGAACTGAAACCGCTCGTTCAGCACCGTCCTGACCGCCTCGAGGGTGTTCTCCACCAGGATCGACTGTTTCTCGAGCTCCATGAGTCGGGCGAGGCGTTCCGGGATCTCCGGTTCTTTCCCGAGGGCGTCACGACACACCTCGACGAACTTCCCCGGGTGCGCCGTTGCGAGAGTGACGATCGTCGTGTCGCTCCCGCGTTCCGATGCGAGACGCTGTTGTGCTGCGTACACACCCGTTGCGGTATGGGGACACACAAATTCACCGGTGCTCCTGTATACGTCTCGCATCGTCCGGCGGATCATCTCATCGTCGACGACAACGCCGGACACCACGCTGTGGATATCGAGAACGCCCCCGGAGAAGATCGCCTGGAGACGCTCGAAGTTGCTGGGATTGCCGACATCCATTGCATTCGCCAGGGTATGGACCGACGGACGGGGGTTGAACAGCCCCGTCTCGAGGAATTCCGGTACCACGTCGTTGGCATTCGTCGCGGCGATAAAATCCGCAACCGGCATGCCCCACCGCCACGCGAGAACGCCGGCGGTAAGGTTTCCGAAGTTTCCGCTCGGCACGCAGAAGACGAGCTCGTCCTGGATCTGCTCTTTCAACTGGGCAAACGCCCAGAGATAGTAGAAGCTCTGGGGGATAAGGCGCCCCACGTTGATACTGTTCGCCGAGGTGAGACGGAACGTTTCCCGGAGTCCGGTATCCAGGAACGCTTCTTTCACCATCCGCTGACAGTCGTCGAAGGATCCCTTCACTTCGAGGGCGGTAACGTTCCCCCCGAGGGTTGTCAGCTGCTGTTCCTGCAGCGGGCTGACCCGCCCGGAGGGGTAGAGGATCACCACATCGATATTGTCCCGTCCGTGAAATGCGTGGGCTACAGCACTGCCGGTGTCACCACTGGTGGCGGTGAGAATTACCGCCCGCTCTCCCCGCTCCTTGAGCTGCTCTTCCATCGTCGCCGCGAGGAACGAAGCACCAAAATCCTTGAACGCACAGGAGGGGCCGTGAAACAGTTCCAGCAGAACGATCCCCGGCTGAAGACGGCTGAGGCGCGGTTCGAAGGGAAACGCGGTGAGGGCAAGGCTACGCGCCGTCGCGGCGTTGTACCGCTCCGGAAAGAGCGCCTGGATCATCGCTCCCGCGACGTCCACGAAGGTTGACTCGGAGCCGATACTCCGGATCAACGCCCGTAGATCCGGTTCCTCGACGGGATGGTACAATCCTCCGTCCGGCGCAAGTCCTCGCAGTACCGCTTCCCCGAAGGAAACATGCTCCGCGCCCGTCTCTCGGGTGCTGGTAAAATTCATCATATCTCTCCCGGTTCACGACAGATTGCCGTTGTATTCGCTTCCTTCACCCGGTACGATAGGCGGCAAGATGGGTTGGGTCCGATTCGCCCTTGTGGTACCGGTTTGTGTTCTCTTTTGTACCGGATGCGTCACACAGATGCAAGAACGTGCGGCGACACCGGAATCCGGTGCGTCCGGGCGTCCAGCCGTCGACGACGCCCTGGGATCCGCCCCTGCCGAAAAACGGATCGACCGCACAACGATGGACGAGACCCCGAACCCCGTGGAGCTTGCACGGCGTATCGAATCGGTTCTTCCCGACCGGTATATGGTCGTTGCGATCACACCCGCGGACCCCGCGGTGGTGATCGCGCCGACACCGTCGCTCATCGCTTCACAACGCGAATCATCGTCTGAACCGCTGCGGTCCTCCGAACAGCTCCTCCTGGCGCTGGTAACCGACGGGAATGCGATCGCGCTGTTTCAGCGACCCTTCGAAGGGAGTCCCCCTCCCGCCGACGCGAGCACCCTGGTCGAACTCCCGGTGCAGGGTGCCGTCGAGCGATACGGACCGATTCTGTTGTCCGCCGATGGTACGTCCGGTGTGCCACCGGCGATTGCAGACGGCATGACCGCGGTCGTCGTCGAGAACGGTGGCGCCGAGACGCTCTTCGTGATCGCCTCCCGGGACGATCCCTACGTGCTTCGGACCCCCCTTTCGTCGATTCACCGCTCGGTACTCCGTGATCTCGACGGCGACGGATTGCGGGAGCTGGTACAATACTCGCGGGTATTCGAGGCGGGTGGAAAGCGGGAGGTGATCGTCGACTCCCTTCGGTGGACGGGCACAGCATTTCAGTACGACCGGTCGCTGGCGGTGGTGCGGGCGATCAATGAAGAACTCGGGAGGCTGGCGGCGCGCCTCCGGGCCGCGCAGGCGGGGGACCGGCGCTTTTCAGGGTCCCTGCAACCCGCTGACGACGCACCCCCTGCAACGACGGTCTTTCCCGCCCGCGCGGTGGTGATACCGGAGTTCTCGGAGTTGTACGTCGATCTCGGAATGGAGCGGTGGATCATCGCCCACGAGATCGCGCTGGAAGATAACGACGGTTCGGTACAGGTATACCGAATTCATATCGAGGTCGAGGCAAACCCGTATCGAGAGCGTCCGGTAACGATCGTCGGTCTGGAATAACGGGACCGCGCGCCGAGGGGCAGAATGCGAGTGGTGTGCATGAGGATGCACCGGAAAGGATAGCAGATGTACAAATATGTGATCGACGGAGGGTTCCCGATCAACGGTACGGTGCGTGCCGCGGGAAACAAGAACGCCGCGCTTCCCTGCATCGCCGCGACGATCCTCACCACGGAGGAGGTCATCCTTCGGAACGTACCGGATATCGAAGACGTGCACGTCATGGTGGAGATCGTCCGCAGTCTCGGCGTCGGTGTGATGCAGGACGATCCCAATACGTGGCGTTTCGACGCGTCGACCCTTGCGACCTCCGAGATCTCTCCCGAGATGGCGCAGAAGATCCGGGCGTCGATTCTCTTTGCGGGCCCCCTCCTCGCCAGGACCGGTTCGGTCACTCTGCCGCCTCCGGGGGGCGACGTGATCGGTCGACGCCGTCTGGACACCCACTTTCTCGCCCTCGAAGGACTCGGCGGACAGGTACATACGGACGGCGTATTCGTGGTACAGGCGAACAAACTCGTCGGGGAAACGCTCTTTCTCGACGAAGCCTCGGTCACCGCTACGGAGAACGCGATCATGGCGGCGGTTCTCGCTGAAGGGGAAACGGTGATCGAGAACGCCGCGAGCGAACCGCACGTTCAGGATCTCTGCCACATGCTGAACGGGATGGGAGCGCGTATCGCCGGGATCGGTTCGAACATTCTCTCGATATCCGGCGTTCCCCGCCTCCACGGTACGGAGTTCACCCTCGGTGCCGATTTCATGGAGGTCGGCAGCTTCATCGGTCTCGCCGCCGTCACCCGGGGGGAGCTTACGATCGAGCGGGCGGACCCGCAGCATCTCAAGATGACGAAGATCGCTTTCAACCGCCTCGGGATTCATTGGGATACCGAGGGCGACACGATTCACGTACCGTCGCGTCAGCGTTTGCGGGTGGAACCGGACCTCGGCGGGATGATCCCCAAGATCGACGACAGCCCCTGGCCCGGCTTTCCCCCGGACCTTACGAGTATCATGACCGTGGTTGCGACACAGGTGGAGGGAACGATCCTGATCCACGAAAAGATGTTCGAGTCGAGGATGTTCTTCGTGGACAAGTTGATCGGGATGGGGGCGCGGATCGTCCTGTGCGATCCGCACCGGGCGGTCGTCAGTGGTCCATCCCGTCTCAGCGCATCCCCGCTCACCTCACCGGACGTGCGTGCGGGGATGGCGATGGTGATCGCCGCGTTGTGTGCCGAGGGGCAGAGTGTGATCCGGAACGTCTATCAGATCGAGCGAGGGTACGAGCACCTCACCCGACGACTGCGAAACCTCGGCGCCCGGATAGAACGGGTCACCGTCTCCGAGTGATCTCGTCCCGTCCTTCCCGGGCGGACACGATCGCGTGCACCCGGTCGTAGGCAGCGCGGACGCGGATGAGGGCATCCGAAAGCTCTCCCCGGCGCCGTTCGTCGAGAGCGCCGGCGGTATCGGGATGCAGGTTGGACACCAGAATCCGGTACACCCGTTTCAGCTCCTCCAACGACACCTCCGGCGACACACCGAGGATGCGGCAGTCGTCGTCAAGACCGGGGGTGGTGAGTCGTTCCGCCCCCGGAACCCGGTAGAGGTCGATTCCCGTAGCTTCTGCGAGCTCGACGAGCAGACGGTACCCCTCGGTGTCTGTAACGGCGCCATCCCGGGATAGATCGCCGTCACGATCGCCGCTATGTGGCGACCGATCTCCGTCTACCGTTCCCCGGAGCGCTTCGTCGACTAGCATCTCCAGCAGCGTCTCAAGAGCGGGCCGGGGAAGGGGATTCGACGGGAGGTTCCGGCGCCGGGCGATGTCGTGCACCACCGGTTGCCACGCAATGAAGGGACCTCGGGTCAGGGCAAAGCGAAGCGCCCGGCGACGGCGGTCGGCGACGGTGTGTTGCCGGCCCCGTGGTTCGGCGATCGTCGGCCACTTCCGGGTCGCGATGCGCTGAATCGCGTCCTCGTTTCTGGTACCGCCGGAACTGCCCAGAACGACTGCGGTGCACGTCGCGGTAGCGTAGAGGAGGACGCGCTCCGGAGATACCTCTCTCTCCGGTCGTGCGAGGTATCGGGCAAACGCCCCGTCCAGAGGAGCCCGGGATAGGTACTGATCAAAGAGAGCACCGACGAGAAACCCGAAGAGTACACCGCCGGGACCGGCGGGCAAACCGGCAACGGCACCGAGTCCCCGTCCGAGGTACCGCCTCACGGCTCCACTCGAAGCCGCCCGACGCTCCCGACGCTTATTATCAGCAGCAAGAAGAGCAATGCGATCACGACGGCGATCACGCCACCTGCCGACAGGTACTCGAGGGCGCCGTGGACGATGATCGATAGCGTCAGGTACGGAACCTCACGAAGCCACCACACCACCATCGGTATCACCGGCACCGCAAGAAGCACCGGCAACGGAGGGCGGCCGAGATAATAACTGCGATGGCGCCAGGCGATCCCGATCACCGCAAATGCACCGATGAATACTCCGAACAGACGGAGTAACCGCTCCGCCAGCGCAGAGAGGGCCGGCGCCGCGGGACGGCCGATACGCGTCAGCAGAGAGGGCAGGCGAACCAGTTCGACGAGAGAGAGGGTTCCGAAGGTATCCCGTCCTCGAGACGCATGGATCATCTCCCCGGTAGTCAGTCGGAGGGGCACGAATGCCGGTATCTCTTCAGGGTTGCCGTCGATCATCCTGGGCTCAACGATACGCCGTTCACCGCCGCCGGTCGAGACGTCCTCTATTGCGCGGAAAAACAGGTTATCCTCGATCCGTTTGCCGTAATACGCGAAAAAATGGAGGGGACCATCCGGCGTGTCTCGGTAGATCTCGACATCGTAAAAAAATACACCCGCCGGCGTCTGGACGACTCGTTCGGCGGTGATAAACTCGGTGAGCTCGTCACCGGAGCGGTTTCGGAACACCACGTCCCGATGGCCGGGAAAACCGGTCCCGTCATCGTAAAACTCCGCATCATCGATATAGAACGAAATTTCCTCCACCGCGACCGTCGCGAGTTCGACGTACCGCCGGAGATCGGGATCGTCCGGGTCCTCCCGGTAGAGCTCATTGAACAGGTAGTACGCCTCGATCAGGGCCTCGGGATTACCGTCTTGTCCGCGTTCAAACGTCAGATGGGCGTGTTGTTTTCGTCGGAACAACTCGCGAACCGGTCGGTCGTCGATCTCCATCCCTTCCCGTTCGATCGCGTTCAGCGCTCGGGACTGCAGATTTCGTGCATCCTGCCGTCCCTCTGAAAGCTCCACCGCCCGACTCGCGTAGTAGTGAGCGCTGAAGTAGCGCCCGTCCTCGTAGTACCGACGCGCCTGCGCCATCAGGTCGGCAATTCCCGCCTCCCGTTGTTCGGTATACCGAACCTCGGTCTCGTCGTCTGCGGCCCAGGAAGCGACGACCCGGGCCCGTTCCTCGGCTCTCTTGATCTCGTAAATTTCCGCCAGAAACGTATCGACCTCATCGTTCGCACCCACCACGGAGCGATAGATCCGGGCGTACCGTTCCGCCGCATCGATGCGCCCCGCCTCCATCGCCGTTCGTGCGTCATCCCACGCGTTTCGGGCGACCTCGCTGTGGTACTCTATCTCCTGCATTCGTAACCGTACCCGCGGCTCGATCCCTCCAACCCAGACCCCGTAGAGAATACCGATACCGACGATCAGAAACAGTACCGGTGCGATCGCACGGCTCAACATACCCTGTCCACCGAGGTCGTGGGGACTCAGTGCGAGGGAAAAGGTCAGGACGGCGGTGATAATGACCAGGAGCGGCAGATGTTCGAGAACACCGACACTCCACAGGCGAAAGAGGTACCCGTTCTCGGACTCCTCCAGGATCGGCGTCTCGGCGAGAACAAAAAAGCCGTCGTAGACGACGAATCCAAGGGCAACAACGAATACGACCACCCCGATGATTACGAAACGCACAACACCTGTCATGCCACGCTCACCTCACTGCCGATCTCACGCCGCCACCGTGCGAGGGACGGAAGGACCAACGCGATCCCGAACAGTATCATCGCCGATACGATCCATATCGTCGCCGTAAGGTATTCGCCGAACAGCGTGGGTACCCAGTCCGGCAACCGTTCGATCATCGAGTACGCAACGACACCCGAAGGAACCCACAGGACGCCGCGGAGGTACCCGATCGCCAGGAGCACATTGAGCATCGGCCATCGGAACAATCGTGCCGGTGTCCAGACCGCGGTGAGGGCGAGGACCAGGGAACCGAGGTAGATCGCCAGGTCCCGGGTATTACCCAACCGGAACGATCCCGCCGGCAGGGCGTAAACCGTTGCCAGATCGTCCACGACGCGGCGTATCGACGGCGGTACGCGGCGCCACGAGACCGTATCGAGCTCGGCGGCAGCGAATCGGCCCGGAGTATCGGGATCGGTGGATACGATCTCCTGAGCCCGGGAGTTCCACACAGCATTCTCGAATCTCATGATCCTCGGGACTTCACCGGTCCGAAATACGAGAACATCTTCAAGGGCGACTCCTGTCGCGTCTCCCACGAACAGGGAGAACTCGGGACCGGTCAGAATCGCGCCGACGGGTATCCCTCGCTCCGTCCCCGGGTCGCGGGTGTGACGATCCAGAACAACGGTATCCAGAACGACGATGCCAAGGGTGAACGCCGCCGTCGCAAATATCAACATCAGGAGGAACACAACGGGAACGATCGGCCGGAACACGGAACGAACCGAAACGGCCGGCACCGCGACAGTCATCGCCGCGAAGAGAACAAGCCCCAGGTGCCCGACGATCGCGGAGCCCTCCAACCCGAGAAAGAAAACGGGTACGCCGATCACAACGGCATAGACGATCATGTGGAGGAAAAGCGCCACCGGTACGAGGAGCGTTCGTTTCACAGGACCCTCAGATTACCATACTGACCACGAGTTTTCCACAGCCTTTCCACATACGTCGTCGTGAACATACCTACGGATTCGTACGTTCGGCGTAGCAAA
>JBKHFT010000067.1:0-16609 GCA_046540055.1 Alkalispirochaeta sp. | reverse complement strand
ACCCACGGGAAGATACACGGCGATATGGTGATCGCCCCTGTCGTAATCTCGGTCACAACCGTCTTCTTGCGGATCGTGACCTCGATGGTGGTAACCGCCGTAACCGGGATCGAGACCGCCACGGCGCGCACCGGAGCGGTCCCGGTGGTCGTTGAGATCGTCCTGACCGCTCTCATCGCACCGGTGCTTTTTCTTCTTCTCGATCGGCTGTTTAACCGTCTTCAGGGGAGAAGGAGCGTTGCATGAGTCCGGTTGAACGAAAATCGGTGGTCTCCCGGATCCGCGTCGTGTTTCTTTTCTCCCTTCTTTCGGTGACGTTTACCGTATACGGGATCCATCTCTTCCGGATGCAGGTTCTTGACGGATACGTGTATCTGAACCGGGCACAACAGACCGCCAGTCGGAGCGAACCGGTTTTTGCCCAACGCGGTCGTATCCTCGGGCGCGACGGCCGGACCGTCCTCGCCACCAACCGTACCTCCTTTGCACTCACGGTAGCGCCCTCCGGGATCGGACGCACCGAATTGGATGCGATTCTTCAGCGCCTTGCTTCGATCCTCGACCGGGATCTCGCGACGATGCAGGAGCGGCTCCAACGCGGTGGCCGTGGAACGTTCCAGGGCGTCGAAATCGTGTCCGGTCTGGACCTCTCCGAGTTGACGCGCGTAGCGGAACGGATCGACGAGCTCCCGGGCATCTCGTGGTATACGAAACCGGAAAGAGACTACCCCCTCGAGGAGATGATGAGCCACGTAGTCGGTTACGTCGGAGAGATCACTCCCGAGGAGCTGCAGGTACTGTACAATCGCGGCTATTCCGCGACGAGTGTGCTCGGAAAGAGCGGAATCGAGCAGCAATACGATCAACTCCTGCGGGGGACCGATGGTCGTCGATTTCGAACGGTTGATGCCCGGGGTCAGCGGGTCGGCGACGAAGAAAAGGTCCTCCCCCCCGAAGAGGGGACGAATCTGATCCTTACGATCGACACCGATCTCCAGCGATTGGCGCAAGATGCGTTGGGCCCGAGAATCGGGTCTGTCGTTGCCATGCGACCGTCTACCGGCGAGGTTCTCGCCATGGTCAGTTATCCCCGCTACAATCCGAATGCCTTTGTCGGCCGGGCGGGTCGAACGACATTTCGTGATCTTGCGTTGGACCGACGATCTCCGTTTCTGAACCGCGCGATTCAATCGGTCGCCGCACCTGCATCGACGTTTAAACTGCTGATGACTGCGGCAATCCTCGAGGAGAACGCTTTTCCGCCGGACCGAACTATCAACTGCACGGGGCAGTTTCACTACGGCAACCGCGTCTACAATGACTGGCTCGAGTACGGTCACGGCCACGTCGAGCTTGCCGATGCGCTGGCGCAGTCGTGTAACGTCTATTTCTGGACGATGGGAAGCAGGTACCTCTCGGTGGATCAGATCATCGACTACTCCTGGCGCCTCGGATACGGTACCCGGACCGGTATCGATCTTCCCGGCGAGGTTGACGGCCTGATTCCCTCGCCGGGGTGGAAAGAGTTGACCTTTAACGCCCGCTGGGTTGGGGGGGATACGGTCAATATGGCGATCGGGGAGGGCTTCCTGCAGGTTACTCCGATTCAACAAGCCCAGATGATAAGCGCGATCGTGAACGACGGAGTCGCCTACAGGCCGTATATTCTGAAGGAGACGCGGGACCCCGTAACCGGGTCGGTACTCGAGATCACCGAGCCGGAAGTCGTACGGAACGCCGAGATCAGTCGTGATACTCTTGAAGAGGTCCGCCGGGCGATGCGGGGAGTCGTCACTGAGGGAACGGCGAACGTTGTGATCACTACCGACGCGGTTGAAGTCGCCGCCAAGACGGGTACCGGGCAGGTCGGCGGGTCCGAAACCAACTGGACCAGCTGGTTTGTCGCGTACGCACCGTACGGAGCGGAGGTTCCCCTCGACGAGAAGATCGTACTCGTTGTTATGGTCGATGCGGCAAACGAGTGGGAGTGGTGGGCGCCGAAAGCGGCCAATATCATTCTTCACGGGTACTTCAAGGGACTGGATTTCGATGAGGCTGTAGCGGATCTTCGAAACGGTCCCCGACCGATCTGGTACCTTTAGGAGCGTTTTCGTGAAATCCCGATCGATATTCGAAATGGACCTGTATATCGCCACTGCAGCGATCTCCCTGGCGGTGATCGGAATTCTCTTCGTCTAGTCAAGCGGAGTGACCGCGACCGGGCAGGTGATGAGTCGCGAGTATGTCCGGCAGATAGTCTGGGCGGTTTCCGGTCTTGGTCTGCTCGTGTTCATGAACTTCCTCGACTATCGCTATCTTCGGAGACCTGCGTTCTTCATATACGGGGCGGTTATCGCGCTCCTCGTCCTCACCCTCCTCGTCGGAAACGTTGTAAACGGTGCCCGGAGCTGGATCGGTATCGGTCCATTTGGCGTTCAACCCTCCGAGTTTGGAAAGGTAGCCCTCGTTCTCGCCCTGGCGAGATACTACTCCGATAGATCCGAACGGGCGAAGAGCGTTCTCGGGTTTGTCGGCGCTCTCGGATTGACGCTGGTACCAACGGCGCTCATCCTGCTTCAGCCGGATCTCGGGTCCGCTCTCGTATATTTTCCGATTTTTCTCTTCGTATCGTTCACCGCTGGCGTGCGCGGTCGGGACCTTGGATTTTTTCTCGGACTCGGCGTTCTTACTATTCTCTTTACGGTACTTCCCGTATGGGACCAGTACCTGAGCAACCGATCCAATCCCCTCTTCGATGTATTTCGCGTTGCCTCGGCGGTACGACTTCTTTCGATCGGGCTGATCGCGGCGATAGTAGTTGCAGGTATCGGCCTGTGGGTTACCAGGAACCGGGTGTTCTTCTGGATCGTATATCTCCTTGCGATGGTGGTCTTCGCCGTTCCGTTGGCGTACGCGGCGCGTACCGTCTTGCAGGAGTATCAGATCATGCGCCTGATCGTGTTTCTTGATCCTTACGTTGATCCGAGAGGGGCGGGATGGAATATAATCCAGTCGATTACCGCCGTCGGATCGGGGGGACTGTACGGAAAGGGGTTCCTTCAGGGAGCCCAGAGTCACTACCAGTATCTTCCGCAACAGAGTACCGATTTCATCTTTTCCATTCTTGCCGAAGAATGGGGTTTTGCCGGGGTGATCGTTCTCTTCGCCCTGTTCGGAGTAATCATGTTCCGCGGGGTGTATATCGTCGCCTCCGCGCGAGATCGATTCGCCGCGGTGACCGGAGCGGGCCTCGTCGGTATGTTCTTTTTCCATTTCGTGGTAAACGTCGGAATGGCGGTGGGGATCATGCCGATCACGGGGATTCCGTTATACCTGGTGTCCTACGGCGGTTCTTCACTATGGACCGCGCTGCTGGCGATCGGGATCTTGATGAGTATTTACCAGCACCGGTACCAATACTGAAAGCCCACACTCCCGAGTTGGGCCCCTGGAACGACGGGTAATCACACAGGAAACTCTATGACACGAACAATTGTACCGACCACCGACCTTCGGGAGATCCTCAACCGGGTAGAGAATCCGGGGCGATACGTTGGAGGCGAGTGGGGGAGTATAACAAAAAACGACGGAAGTGTTGTTTTAAAGATCGCTCTTACCTTCCCGGAACTCTACGAGATCGGTATGTCCAATACAGCGATCAAGATTCTCTACGGAATGCTGAACGCGATTCCGGAAGTAGCCTGCGAACGCGTGTTCGTGCCTGCGCCGGATTTCGAAGGGGAACTCGAAGTGCATGGCGTTCCTCTCTACACCCTTGAGACGGGTACCCCCGTCGGGGAGACGGACCTGCTGGCGGTTTCTTTCGGGTACGAACTGCTGGCGACCAACGTCCTCACGATTCTGAAAACAGCGGGGATCCCCTTGCGTGCTGTCGACCGCAGGGAAGAGGACCCGATCGTCGTTCTCGGAGGTCCCGGAGCAACGAACCCTGCTCCGATGGCGCCGTTTGTCGACGGTGTATTTATCGGTGAGGCGGAGGCCGCTCTCAGTGATCTCGTTCGCGAGATGATCGTACTCAAGAGGCGCGGCGGGAGTCGCGACGATGCGATTGAGGTGCTCCGTAGACATCCGTCGGTATGGACCGGCGCCGACGAAAGCCGCGTTCGACGAGCGATCTGGACCGGTTTCGGGGACGAAGGTTTATCCCGGGCTGCCCGGGTATTCCCGGTTCCCTCTATACCGGTTGTGCAGGATCACGGAGTCGTCGAAATCATGCGAGGGTGTCCGCAGGGATGTCGATTCTGCCATGCCGGGTCGTACTACCGGCCGTACCGGATGAAGACGATCGAAACGATACTGGAAGAGGTCCGTTTTCTCGTCGAGCAGATGGGGTACCGCGAGATCTCGTTGTCGTCGTTGAGCACCGGAGACTACCACGATATCGTCGGACTGGTTCGGGAGCTGACGAGGAATTTTGCCCGGCGGGGGGTGTCGTTTTCGCTGCCTTCACTGCGGGTCAACTCGGTGACCCTCCCGATCTTCGAGGCGATATCGGGGGGGAAACGATCGGGAATTACCTTCGCCGTCGAGAGCGCGGACCCTGAAGCGCAGCGGGGAATCAACAAGATGGTTCCCCTGGAACGGGTGATTGAGATCGCTCGAGAGGCGAGAGCCCGCGGATGGCAGCACGCCAAGCTCTACTTCATGATCGGTCTGCCCGTTCAGGGGACGGACGAGGAGGCTGCGGCGATCGTCCGGTACGTGACGGAGCTCCGCCGACACGCGCGAATGGAATACGTCGTAAACGTGGGAACCTTCGTTCCGAAGCCACACACGCCGTTTCAGTGGGACCGACAGATCACTCCTGAAGAGGGAAAACGTACTCTCGAAGAGATACGGAACGCGCTCCCCAGGGGTACCAGGCTTCGTGGTCACGATCCATATAACTCGTGGTTGGAAGGAGTCATCACCAGAGGTGACACAGTGATATCGGAGATGATCGAGGAGGCGTTTCTTCGTGGAGCCCGCCTCGACGCGTGGAACGAATACGCGAATATCCCGTTATGGCGGGAACTCGCGGCAGACGAACGGTACCGGGACGCGGTGGAACGGGGGTTCGGTCCGTTTCCGCTCGATGCTCCTCTTCCGTGGGACTCGGTGTCTCTCGGAGTCTCCCGCTCCTTCCTGAAACAGGAGCGGGCGCGCGCAGCGGAGGGAACACTGACCGAACGATGCCGCCCGAACTGCGAGATACCCTGCGGGGTGTGCAACCGGTATGTCCTGGTACGTGACCGCGCCGCCGGTGACACGCCGCGAGACGAACCGCCGACGCCGACGATTCCGGTGATCGAGGTTGAAGGCGGAGAGGATCAGCGCAAGCGCGATCAGAACCACGGACGGGAATATCAACTGGTGGTAGGATACCGGAAAGAGGGGAGCGCTGCGTTCCTTCCACATCTTGCCCTCGTTCGAACCTTTGAGCGTGCATGGCATCGAATCGGACTGCCCTTCGCCCTCTCTCAAGGGTACCATCCGAAACCGAAGATGAGTTTCGGACAGCCCTTGCCCCTTGGAGCAGCAAGTGAAGACGAACTGGTAATCGTCAATGTACAAAATATAATACAACTGGAGACGTATTATCACATGCTTGACGCTGCGCTTCCGGCAGGCTTTTCCGTTTTTGGTATGCTATTGTTACATCATGAGAAAGGTTCTTCGCGAATTCCGTCTCCGATGCAGCAGTACGCCGGGTCCAGATACCGGATTCACCGAAGTACGAACTGGGTTTCCGTCGATGCCGGTGTATCCTCCGGAGAGATGCCGCCGTGGAGTACAGTGATCGATACGCTGACACGCCACGGCGCTGCCGGTACGGCAGGACGCAACGGCGATGAAGAATACACGTTTTTTCTATCCGGTGACGCTTCCGGGATCGGAAAGATAAAAAAGGAGCTGCCCGGGGCTGACCGCCTGGTTATCGAGCGACTGGGAATGTATGCCGATCGGGCCGGGGAGGTTCGGCTCTACGATTACTATCGCAGGCACCCTGGCTGTGTTGCCGTCACCGGTTACGGTGAGCCTGCCGATGCGTCGTCTGTTCGGTGATGATCCCGTTCCCGTTTCTTCGCCTCATTCCATAGCGCGTCGAGTTCACTGAGGGACCGATCCCGGAACTCGAGGTGGCGTTCCGCGAGAGCGGATTCAATATATCCGAAGCGACTGAGAAAACGCTCATTTGTTCTGCTCAACGCGACGGAAGGGTCGGTTTTCAGACGGCGACTTACGTTTACCGCGGAAAAAAGGATGTCTCCGATCTCCCGTTCCGTCTCCGGATCGTCCTTCGCCTGTCCGGGATCGGTGTCTGCACCGATCTCCGAGATACGACTCTCGAGTTCGACGATCTCCTCCCGTAATTTGGATATCGGAGCCGCAATGTCCCGGGGAGGCCAGTCGAATCCGAGCTTTTCCGCTTTTCGCTGAATCTCATAGGCCCGTTCGAGGGGCGGCATCCCGGTACCAACAGAGCTCGGTGAGTCTTCCCGTCCTTCCTGTTCTTTCTTGATCTGGTTCCAGTTTGCAACGACCTGATCCGGCGTGGAAACACCGATATCTCCAAAGACGTGGGGGTGACGACGGATGAGCTTTTCGCCGTTCGTGCGTAATACCTCGTCCAGGGAGATACCCGTTTCCGTTTCGAGGGCTCCTGCGATCAGCATCGCGACAAGGAGGACGTCCCCGAGTTCTTCCGCAACGTGTGCGCCGTTGTCGGAGGAATCGAGCTCAGAATCGGAATCATTGTGTTCGTGTATCGCCGTCAGGAGTTCGAAAGATTCCTCGATGATGAAACGACGAAGGGAATGGAGGGTCTGTTTCCTGTCCCAGGGGCAGCCGTCGGGTGCGCGCAGACGCCGAACGATCGCGCTGTACTCTTCAAACACAGCGCTCTCGTAGCTTCTGCGATACGGACCGATCTCCTCGGAAACGTCCGGAAACGGATGCGCTTCAGTAGATGCGAGGTGAGGCTTGTGGCTTTCGCGGGCGTTAGCCTCGCTTTTGTGGCGCGGTGCTTCTCCGTGCATGGCAGCTCCTTATCCTGTTCGGTATCCCGTGTTCGGCGCCGTTGTTTTGGTATCGTTGTAAGTAGACAGAATATCCATTATCAGAAGTAAAAAATGCGAGAAAACGAGGGCGAGAACCGGTCCTGGCCCCCCGGCTGTCGGTTGTGGACCCAGCCCGACCATCGATTGCGGAAGCTTCGCCTCGCCTGGTTACGGAAACCGAGGCGGTGGCGGAAGCGCAGCCGGTGTGAGGCACTGGCGGTTGCTGAAGGGCTCCGGCGCCTCTCAATCTCCGTACTCGTCTTTCTTTTCACTGAGGGAGGAAAAAACAGTCAGTACCAACGATGCTGTAATCAATGGCGGGAAGATGTTGAATACCCCGTTGATCGCCGTCAACGCTTCGATTACGTCGTGAAACAGATAATCGACGAGACCTCCAAAGAACGCACCCGCCACTGCGACGATCGCGGCGGTCCAGAATCGACCGGTAAAGCGACGATGAAAGAGATACACAAACAGGAGTGCAACAACCAACCCGGTAACGAAGTAACTGAGTCCAACGGCAAGATACAGAGTTCTCACGGGATACTTCTACCACGGATCAACTGTCGGAGACAACAATCGTCGCTTCCCGGAGGCGCAAGGGTTCGCTGTAATACGGCTGGAAATCGGTATCGACTCCGTAGGTGACGGCGTAGATCACAAGGGTGATCTGGTTGTTAAACGCATCGAGATCGAAGGAGGAGCCGAACATCCGGGATATGTCGTAATCATTCAAGTCATATCCCGGACCATACCAGAATCCATCAAAATAGGCGGTCGGTTGCGAACTGCTGCCGGTCGCACTCCGTCTTCGAAAACCACGGGCAGATGTGCCTCCGTCGCCCCAGGATACAACGAGGTCCGCCTCCTCAGCGTCACGGTCTACGCTCCCGTCGGGACGGTTTGGCGGTTCCCTGAGGTCCAGGGAAAAGGTGATCTCCTCATCTGTCGCGGCGAAGGGGATCGACGGGATCGAGTCTCCCTCGATCGTAGAAAGGATACTCTCCGGATCCCCTGCCCTGTTGGTCACCGGTACGAGACGCATAAATCCCCGCTCTTGAAGTCTTCCGGGTCCCGTATCTTTTGGAACCGTCTCGATATAGGACTCGTCGCCAGAGATGGATGAATCGACGACGGAGCCTGCCGGGGGGTAAAGCTTGTAATACAGATCGTATCCCTTGAAGTCGTCAAAATCGTTGTTTCTGTTGTGGTCGAAGGTGAGAATCTGCAGCCCCGGGCTGTCGATCGTCGAGATACCTGGGTTGACCGGCGCCTCCAGAACGGGTATTGACGGCAGACCGCATCCCCCGAAAAGAAAGAGGACCGGCACCACAGCCATTAGCGCCGGCAGCGGCAACACCAGGGCGTTCTGCATACGGAACGCGGAGCGTAATGAATCGCCCCGCTGCTTCAGGGAGGTTCCGCGTGACCGTGAGTGACCCGGGGAACCGTCCGTTCTCCGGAGTGACCTGCGACTATTCAGGGAGCAAGCCCCTCGGGGATATCGATCAGTTCGTAGATCTGCACCGGCTTGTTCTTGCCTTTTACACGGATATTGTCAAGCTCTCGGGCGATTACGCGGTCTTTCACCAGGCCGTAGGTGTATTCACTGACGATGATGTTGGTGCCGTACTGCTTGTTGGTGCCCTCGAGACGCGCACCGAGGTTCACGTTGTCCCCCATCAACGTGTAGTTCATACGACCGAGGCTTCCCATATTCCCGACGGTCATGATACCCGAGTTGAGACCGATACCGATGTTGATTCGTTTCTCCGGTGGCCATTCCTGGTTGAGTTCATCAAGACGCTGCATCTGACGAATCGCCGACTTACACGCGAGGATCGCGTGATCTTCCTGAGGCAGCGGTGCACCCCAGAAGCACATGATCTCGTCACCGACGTACTTGTCGAGGGTTCCCCGGTATTCGAGAATGATATCGGTCATCGCGGTAAGGTAGATGTTAAGATGGTTGACCAGTTCCTGCGGTGTCATCGATTCCGAAAGCGTCGTGAAACCGCGGATGTCGCTGAAAAAGACGGTCAGGTCCTTGTCGATACCACCCAGCTCCGGCGGGCTCTCGAGGATCTCGCTGACGACCGCAGGGCTCACGTACTTGCCGAACATGTCGCGAATCCTGCGCTTGTCCTTCTCCTCGGTGACGACGCGATAGACCACGATACTGACGAAGGTCAGTAGCATCGCCAACGCCGGCGAGGAGAAGTTGATCATCAGTGACTGGGTGTCAAAAACGATTGTGGTAGCAAAAAAGTAAGCGATTACGAGAACAGCGGTCAGTACCATCGCCCAGATCGTCGATAGACGGGAGCTCATGAACGCCACGATCAGCGCCGCTACCGCGAGAATCGCAAGGTCGATCCATCCGGGGACGTAGTTGATGAACTTGTCCATCAGGATCGTATTCAACGCGTTTGCGTGAACCTCGACGCCGTACATGAGCCCGTAGGGAGTGAGTTTCTCATCGTCCGCCATTCCCTGGGCAAAGGCACCGACCATGACGATCTTGTTTTCTACCGCTCTGGTCGGGGGCCATTCAGAAGGGTTCGGACCGGGGACGCGAGCGGCGTACCCGTAGTACGGACGGACCGGATAGGTCTGATAACCGTCCCGGGCGGGGCTTGAGCGACGCCCCATGTAGTTGATCAGCATCGTACCGTGCTCGTCGATGGGAATCACGATCTCATCGGCATCACGATAGACCGCAGCTTCCACTTCTTCACCATCTTCGTCATACACAGCGGGTCGCTGAAGTATTCGGTAATCGACCCACTCGCCCCGCTCGGTGTCGTAGGTTTGAGGATCGGGAATCCGGATATATTCGCCGATCCTGATCTCCGCATCGTCGAGATCTTTGTTGAAGTAGTCCAGCGCGAGAGCAAGGGTGATAGACGGGACGAAATGCTCCTTGTAGTGGGTCAGAACGAACGTATACGAGTCGTTTGTCCCGTCGCCGTTGGTATCGATCGGACGTTGGGGCGCCTCCGCCTCGAGGGTGTTTCGAAGCTCCGCGAGGATCTCGTCCGTCAGCGGCACCGGGACGGAGAAGTCGCGCCCTTGCCGATCCCGCCAGGCGAGGCGTTCAAAGTTGTCTTCGTCGACGGTGAAACCCGCCTCGAGGTCTACAAAAACGAACCGCTCGATCCGTTCCGACACTCGGGCGACCATCGGTTGACGACGGTACACACTGTCGAAATCATCCCACAGATTGGCATGCCCGTAGCCTCCCGCCGCGGCGGCGAGGGGTTGCAGCGGTGGTTGGAGCCCGAAAAAGGACGGAAGGCCTTTCCACGCACCCGATACGTTCGTGAGACGCCCGTCGGCATCAAACAGACGTTCGTGGCGATCGAAAAACTCCTCGTAGTTTTCGGGGTTCGGTTCGCTATACTCCAGAATCGTCTCCAGGAAGACGCGTTCATTTCCTTCCATCGCTTCCAGGAGGAGCGCGTCGTCAACCGCAGAGCTCGGTTCGATGAAGAACAGGTCAAGAAAGAGTGACCGTTCCCGCTGCGTCTGATCGGAGATTCTGGCAAAGGAGTTGATCAGGTCGGCGTGGCGGTATCGGGGAAAGGGCCAACGTCCGAAACGGGAGAGGGTTGTCGCGTCGATACCGACGAGGAGGATATCTTCCGAGATGTCAGGATTTCGCTGAACAAACGTGACACCTTCCTGAACCGACTCGGCCTGGAAGATGTTTTTCATATTGAAATGGACATCGAGCATCTTGAGCTCGAGGCGTTCAGGGATCGCGGTACCGTAGGTCAGAAGGGCAAACAGCCCAACCACCAGGACGGCGATGACAAATCCGAAGTATCGGGTTTCCAGAATTTTTGCCCGTTTCTGTGCCATGAACGACTCCTCGTCAGCGCAAATACCGGGCTGTCGCGTACCGTGCGAGCTGTCGCCGTCGGGAGCACCTCCATGGAAGAGCAAACCCGACGCGTTCCGTTCGGCACTGGGCGTGGACCGCTCAGCTGTCCGTGGCGACCCCCTGGCTTGTGAGCCAGATTATACGGTTTCTCCCGAGGTTTGTCCAATTGCTGTCGCCATGTTCATCAAGAAGCTGATTGTAGTAGTCGAGGGCTAAATCGTACTCTTCCTGCACCTCCGCGAGACGACCGAGATTGAACAGCGCATGAGACCGCTCGAGATTCGCCACGTTCTCGAGGGAGACGATCCGCCCGAACAGTTCCCGTGCACGATCGATCTCTCCGGTTTCCTCCGCGGCGGCAGCGGCGTTAGCCAGCGCAACGGGAGTGATATAGGTATCGTCGAACGTCTCGGCGAGTTCAAGAAATGCTTCACCCGCAGCATCGTAGTTTTCGAGCTCCCATTCGAGTTGTCCGAGGATGTAGAGGGCCCGTAACTCCGCATATTGCCCCGGGAACTCCTCCCGGGCGGCGGCGATCGCGTCGCGAAGTGCCGTGTCGTCGGCGGGGCTCGCCTCGTCTTCGGTAGAGTCACCATCGGATACCGTCGCGCTCCATTCGTTCCAGAGATCCTGAATCTCCTCGGCGACGGCGGCAGATCGTTCGGAACGAACGTTGAGATACTGGGATAATCCGATCGCGGCAAAGATTCCGACGAAGATCACGACGGCTACCACGATCAGCACCGTTCGGTAGTTGCTGAGAAAGGTACCGATTTTTTCGGCAGTCGACGGTGAATGTCCGGCGTGGGTATGATGTTTTTGATCGCTCATTGTGAGCTTTCTCCTTTTCGATATATTCCGAGATCCTTGACCAGTTTGGAAAGGTAGGAACGCTGGATTCCGAGCTCCCGGGCGGTTTCCGTATGGTTACCGCCGTGACGGTTCAGTGCTTCCCGGATAAATTGCTTTTTAAAGAGATTGATACTGTCCTTCAACGACTTGCCCTGGTACCGCGATTGCTCACCTGCAGGGGTGTGGTGGATCAGAAGATCCTCGGGAAGGATTCGCTCGTGCCGGGATATTACCACCGCTCGCTCGATCGCGTTTTCGAGTTCCCGGACGTTCCCCGGCCACTGGTACGACAACAGGCTCTCCATCGCCTCGTCGGAGAAACCGATAATATGTTTGTTCGTTTCCCGGGAAAAGCGTTTCAGAAAGAAGTTCGCAAGTTCGGCGATATCCGCAGGCCGCCGTCGTAACGGGGGAATCGTCAGGGGCAGCACGTTCAGGCGATAATAGAGATCGCTTCGAAATTCCCCCTCTTCCACCAGTTTCTCGATGTCCTTGTTGGTTGCCGCGATGATCCGAACGTTTACCGAGATCGAATCGCTCGCGCCGAGGCGTTCGAACGTCTTCTCCTGAATCACCCGAAGCATCTTCGCCTGCAACGGGAGAGGCAGATCGCCGATCTCGTCGAGGAAGATCGTTCCTCCGTCTGCGAGTTCAAAGCGGCCGCGACGATCGTGTATCGCGTCGGTAAAGGCGCCCTTTACGTGGCCGAAGAGCTCGCTCTCGAGGAGCGTTGCCGGAAGAGCAGCGCAGTTCACCCGGACGAAGGGCTTACCGGCACGGTTCGACTTCAGGTGTACCTGTTCGGCGATCAACTCTTTCCCGACACCACTCTCTCCGAGGATCAAGACGGTGCTGTCGGTTGGGGCGATCCGTTCGACAAGGTTCAATTGCTCTTCCATGATCGGGCTCGCCCAGATGAGCGTGTGGTATCCCTCCTCAGTTCGGACCCGATCCTGCAGGAGATCAACCTCTTTCCTGACCCGCTGAAAATCTTTTGCATTCTGGATTGCGATCGCCGCCTGGTTGGCGAAAATCTCGAGCCACTGGAGGTCGTCGTCGTGGAAACTCTTGTTCTCTTTCTTGTTGAGGATCTCTATGACACCGATACAACGCTCTTTGATCCGCATCGGTACCGCGAGTATCGAGCTCGCGGGGTACCCGATCTGGCGGCCGATATCACGTTTGTGTCGGGGATCTTCATCGGTATCGTTTACGATAAGGGACCGATTATGCTCAGCGACCCAGCCGGCAACACCCTCCCCCATGTTCAGAGAAAAGCGTTGCACCTCCGGCGCCTTCGAACCGAGGGCGATCTCGAAATAGAGCTTGTTGTTTTCGGGGTTGACCAGGAGCAGGGACGACGCCTCACCCTCGGTGAGGCGCGTCGCGGATTCAACGATTCGCTGCAGGACCGCTCGCAGGTCGGAGAAGTCCGAATTGATCAGAGCATTGATCTCGATCAGCGTTTGAAAGCGATCGAGATCGACCTGTGCCAGTCCCATAGGGAATCAATTGTCCTGCTTTTCCTTGAGCATGTCTCCAAGGGTAACGGTACCCGCCTCGTCCTCATCGTGAATATATTTTTCGAGCTCCCGCCGCTGCTCCTGGCGGTGGAGTTCGCGAATCGAGAGAGAAAGGCGCTGGCGGTTGGGATTTACCTCGGTGACCACACACCGTACCGTATCTCCGACGTTGTACTTCTTGATCGCGTCCTCGAACTGTTCGTTTCGCGGATCGGCGACGTTCATCTTGTTGATGAGGCCTTCGATTCCACCCTGAACGCGGACAAAAATACCGAAGTCGGTGATATTGGTGATCTCGCCGTCGATGATGCTTCGTGGCGGGAACGCTTCCTTGAGCTGTTGCCACGGGTCGTCTTCGAGCTGCTTGACCCCGACCCGAATGTTCTGGTTCTCCGGATCGCTGAGGATAACAACGACGTCGAGTTCCTGTCCCTCTTGAAGGACGGCACCGGGATTCTTGTATCGTTTCGTCCAGCTCAGGTCGTCGACGTGAAGGAATGCGTCGATTCCCTCTTCCACCTCGACGAACGCACCGGTAGCGGTCAGCTTTTTGACGGTCGTGCGGAGGTGCTTGCCGATGGGAAAGCGCTGGTCGATATCGTCCCAGGGATTGTCGAGAACCTGCTTGAGTCCGAGGGATACCCTTCCCGCCTGAATGTCGTAATCAAGGATCTTGGTTTCCACTTCCTGGCCCGGCTCAAGGACCTCTTTGGGATGGCTGATGCGCTGCACCCAGGACATCTCGGAGATATGGACAAGACCTTCGATACCCTCTTCGATCTCGACGAAAGCGCCGAAATCGGTGAGCTTCGTAACCTTGCCGGTTACGACCTGGTCGACGGCGTAGCGATCCTCGAAGGTTTCCCATGGATCTGGGGTCATGTGACGGAGACTGAGGTTTATCTTCTTCTCCTCGGGATCCATCTTGATCACTTTCAGGCGGATCGTGTCACCTTTCTTGACGTAGTCTTTGGGGCGCGTTACATGTCCCCAGCTCATGTCGTTGATGTGAAGAAGACCGTCGAATCCACCGAGGTCGATGAATGCGCCGAAGGAGGTGAAGCTCTTGACGACACCTTCCACCTCGTCACCGATCGTAACCTGTTCGAAAAAGGCGCTACGGTTCTTCTCGGTTTCCTGCTCAAGCCATGCTCTGCGGGAGAGAACGATGTTCACGCGGTTGTCGCTGTACACCCGTTCTACGAAGAAAAAATCTTCGATGCCAACGTACTCTTCGGGTTCATCGACGCGACGGATATCGATCTTCGAGATCGGGTTGAAGCCGCGGACGTTCCCGTGCAGACGAACTTCAAAACCGCCCTTGATCGCTTTGACGACTTTCCCTTTTACCGGTCGTCGTTCCTGGAACGCGTCTTTCAACTCTTTCCAGAACCGTTTTTCATCTGCTTTCCGTTTTGAAACCGCAACGCCGCCGTTACGGATGTCCTTCCGCAGAAGCACCACTTCCACCGTGTCGCCTACGTCGGGAACCGAATCGAACTCCGCCATGGGGATGCGGCCTTCAGCCTTGTACCCGATATCAACGAATACCTCGTCGCCGCTGATCTGAATGACCGTTCCGTCGACGAGTTGCCCCTCTTCGAGCTGATCCAGCTGGTCGAGAAACTGCATCTGCAGTTCCTGCGGCTGGTTGTCCGAAGAAGAGTCAGCGAATTGTGCTTCCTGTTCTGCCATAATCGACTGTTAACTCCTGCCGTGTTTTGTTTTTACGTGGATAATGACGATAACTCTCTCACAAACTTGGTCGAGGGTCAAGTCCGTGGTGTCAAGGTACACCGCGTCGGAACTGCGCTCGAGACGCCCCGTAGCCTTCGACCGATCGATCTCGTCCCGGCGTCTGATAGCGTCGAGAATCGACTCGTAATCTCCTTCGGTCTCGCCGAGTTGCGCGAGGCGCCGGCGTGCCCGTATCTCGGGAGCTGCATCGAGATAGATCTTGACGTCCGCATCGGGAAAGACAACGGTACTCATGTCCCGACCCTCAACGATGATGTCCCGTGTGCCGGCGATCTCTTTTATCCGTTCGTTTACGGCTTCGCGTATCTCCGGGATGGACGAGACCGCGGCAACCTCGGCATCGACGGCGGGAGTGTGGAGTTCGTCACCACGTGGCACGCCGTCGACGAGAAACCGGTCGCCGGAGATATCGATCGAGATCTCCGAGGCGGTAGAAACAAGGGCATCTCTGTTCAGAAGGTTGCCGTCGTTCCGGAGGGCTTTCCACGTGATCGCCCGATAGAATCGGCCCGAGTTAATGTAGAAGAAACCCGTTGCATCCGCTACGCGAGTACTGACGGTACTTTTCCCGGTACCGGCGGGGCCGTCGATCGCTACTACCATCGGTACCTTTCCTCTCCGGCGCCGGGTTCTTTCATTCCGGCCCGTTTCCTCCGGTCCTTCGCTGCCATTATCTTCATCGGTTCTTTCGGGGGGGACGAGCTCGGCCACCTGTGGGCCGGGAGGAGCGCTTTCTCGTGGTCTGCCGGCCGTGATCGTCGCCGGGACGCTTGATCGTCGCTCGGAGACGTTCAATTTCGTTCGGGTTGAGGGGACGTACCTGCCCCTCCGGGAGGGAACCGAGACGGATCGGCCCGTACCTGTTCCGGTAGATCCGACGTACTTTCAGACGGAAATGAGCCATGACGCGTCGAATCTCCCGGTTCTTTCCTTCTTGCAGGATCAAAGCGACGCGACGAGCGGAGTGTCGATGATAGTCCCGGAGACGATACCGGATTCCCTCGATCGTTATCCCCCGTCGGAACGCTTCCAGGGTCTCATCGGGAATCGGTTCCCGAGTTTCGACAACGTACTCCCGTTCAATTCCCGTGGCTGGACGCATAAGGAGTTGTGCGAGATCGCCGTCGTTGGTGAACAGGATCAGACCCGTCGACATGTAGTCAAGACGACCCACCGAGAAGAGTCGACCCGAATAGTAGGGACGCACCGCGTCGATCGCGAGAGGTCGCCCCTCGGGATCGGCCTCGCTGACGAGAACGCGCGCCGGTTTGTTGAGGGCGAACACGACGGTCTTTCGGGAGCGGTGCACCGTGATCCCGTCGACACGAACGATCTGATCGGGGAATACCCGGGTGGCGAGGTCGGTCACGAGTTCACCGCTGACCTGGACGCGACCGGACCGGACCAGTTCCTCTACCTTTCGGCGAGATCCGTATCCGGCGTCTGCGAGATATCGATTTATTCTGACCCCCTGAGGGTTTTCCGTCGGATCGCCGGCGCTCTTCATTGCATTCAACTCCATCTGAATC
>JBKHFT010000066.1:0-16668 GCA_046540055.1 Alkalispirochaeta sp. | reverse complement strand
TTCCGCCGCTGTCGTCGTCCCAGGCGAGGCTCGTTCCGTCGGGATTACTCACGTACAGAACCGCATCAAACGCCGCCGATTCGAGAGCGAACCCTACCCGGCTGCCGGCGGTACCGTCGAACTCGTAGGAGTCGAGAAGACGCCCGTCGTATCCACGCGAATCGGTCTCGTCGAGGGTTCCCTGATACTCGGCGACGACGTTGGTCGCCTCCTCTCCGACACTCAGTTCGAAGCGACCCGTTTCACCGCCGCTCAGACTCGTGGCGACGATCGTGATAGATCCGTCCCGATCAAATCGATACCCGAGGCGACTGTTGTAATCTCCTCCGCCGTCGTCGTCGGAGAACTCCTGCCCCTCCTCGTCGAAAACCTGGAGAAACGCGTCAAAATCGTCCGAAACGAGATCGATAACAACCCGTTGACCGTCGCGACCTGAGAGTTGATATCGCCCGGCGGGACCGAGGCCACCTTTCGGACCGAGAGTGCCGGTGACTGTCTCTCCCATCGAGATCGTCCGCGCCTCTCCGAGCTCGGTGACCGTCACCGAATACTCCCCGGTCTCTCCTGAAAAGATCGAGCTCACCCGGATTTCCATCGTACCCTGCGTTGAGATCGGTCGCAGGAACCCTGCATCGAGTCCCCGGTAGTCATCAACGCTTACGACGGAGCCGTCGGGCAAGACCGCCTCGATGTAGGTGTCGAAGGCATCGCTCGAAGCGATCACCTCCACCGTCGTGTTCTCACGAAGGCGTACCTGAAACGTGTCCTCGTAGCTACCGGACGCGTTGGTGCGATCACCGGCTCCGAGGGTGTCGTCGGTGGAAAAGATCACATCCTGTCCCGCCACCAACGGAACGATCAGGAGAAACATGAGAACCACCTGGCCGATAGTCGATCGCTTCATACTGCACCTCCGGGATTACCCTTTAAGTATATCCAGGATCCGGGACCGTTCCAGTGGTACCAGGACTGTCTCGCCCTGATCTCGCTGTAAGACGAAACGGATACCCTGGAGAGTACGTTTCTTGTCCTGCACCATCGCCGCAACGACCTCATCAGGAGATACCGGTGCCGGACCCGTGTCGTATCCGTACAGCTCGAGGAGGGATATCACACGGGATGCCCATTCCGGTGCGGTGGTACCCGTCTGCACACCTGCTTTCATCGCCCGGGCGATTCCCCAGGCGACCGCCTCTCCGTGGGTCCACCGCCCGAGGCCGATCACGCTTTCGAGAGCGTGGCCGAAGGTGTGACCGAGATTGAGAAACGCCCGGTTACCCTGTTCGGTGAAGTCATCCTGAACTACACCGACCTTGACGCGAATCGCTCGTTCGATCATCTCGTCGAGCACCGCCGGTTCCCGGTGAAGCACCGCATCGGCCCGACGTTCGAGCAGATCAAGAAGCTCGGGGTCACCGAGGAACGCCGCCTTCAACACCTCGGCGAGGCCACTGCGATACTCCCGATCAGGAAGCGTCGCGAGGAGGTCCGGACAGATCCGAATCTCGTCGGCGGGATGGAAGGTACCGATCACGTTCTTGTATCCCCGGTGGTCGATCCCGGTCTTTCCACCGATCGCTGCGTCGACCATTCCGAGAAGAGTCGTCGGTATGAGGACGACGGCGATACCCCGAAGATAGATGCTCGCGGCAAACGCGGCGAGGTCGGTCACAGCGCCGCCGCCGAGCCCTGCGACGATGGAATCCCTCGTCAACTGCGCGTCGAGAAACGCATCGAGAACACTGAAGAGAACGTCCCGGTCTTTGCACGATTCACCGGCGGGGACGACGATCCGGTGAACCCCCGCGATTCCGGGAAGCGGGATCGAAGCAGTATTCGCGTCACAGAGAAGGATATTCACGTCGCCGACGGGACCGGCAAGGAGGTCGTGAGATCCGGCACGAACGATTCTCGATCGTGTTCCCCGTAACGTCAGCTCGGCAATTTCGTGTAAAGACATACCGGTATAGTACCGGTTGGTGGAAGAGAAGACTACTATGCGTGGTGATGTCACCGCCGGAAGGCGGCGAACTGCGGGTACCCTGCTGGGGCCGGTACTACTCGCCGGCGACTTTGCGACGTTACCCGTGGCGCGGCTCGGCCAGTGCGGCCTCCGCAGGGATCGCCATCGGCGCGTTGATGAGAGACCCGACGATCTCCCGAATAAAGGGATCTACGATCGAATAAACCCTGCGATTGCCCCGGACCTCACTGGCGACAATACCGCGTTGTTTCAAAACCGCCAGGTGTTGGGAGATCACCGGTTGGGGCTGATCGAGACAGCTCCAGAGATCGGAGACGCAGGGCTCCTCTTCGCGGGCGATACGACAGAGCAGGCGTAGCCGCATCGGATGTCCGCAGACCTTGAGCTTCTGCGCGCACTGGTCGATAAAGTCTTCTGAGCAGCAGTTCGGATCGTCCGGATTGTACGCAGCTATCTCCATACAGGAATGATACAACCTCGAGACTGAAAAATCAATATATAGTCGTTACAAAATGTTCGTTCAGGCGCTTTTCTTCTCGTTCTTCGTGTCGTTCTTCTTCTCGCTCTTCGTCGAATCACCCTTCGATGCCGACACATCGGTCGACGAGTTCGACGAGGATCCGGCAGGCTCGGAACGCTCCGTTCCGGCATCAGTCGTTTTGGACGATGTACCGACCCCCGATGAAGATCCGGAACCGTTCTTCTTGCTGTCGTTGACGTAGAACCCGCTACCCTTGAAGATCACGCCGGTTCCTCCGGAGATGAGACGACGAAGGGCGCTCTCGTTACAGCTGGGGCAGACACGCAGCGCGTCATCCTTCATCGATTGAAACGCCTCAAACTGGTGCCCGCAGGCATCGCACTGGTAATCGTAGGTGGGCATCTTCCTGTTCTCCTTGTTGTCGTGAGCGAAATATATACAAGGAAACATTTTGGGGCAAGCGGGCCCTGCTATCCGCGGTATCCGCCGCGTCCCTAACGGTACACGGTACGGACCGGAACCCCCGCTGTATCGAGGACCTCTTTGATTTCGGGAATAGAATAATCGCCGTAGTGGACCATGCTCGCTACGAGGGCGGCATCGGCACGGCCCCTCCGGAATACCTCGGTGAGATGTTCCGGCCGCCCCGCACCACCGGAGGCCACGACAGGGACGGGGACCGCATCGGCGATCATCGACGTAAGGGTACACTCGTATCCGTTTCGCGTGCCGTCGGCGTCTATACTGTTTACGACGATCTCCCCCGCTCCACGCCGGACCGCCTCCTGTGCCCACGCCAACGCGTCACGATCAGTGGCGGTCCTCCCGCCTCGAACAAAGACGCGGTAGCCACTGGGCATCGACGGGTCCGCGGCAGCATCCATCCCGAGAACGATACACTGATTACCGAACCGGGCAGCTCCTTCCGAGATGATCTCGGGATTCCCGACGGCCTGACTGTTTACGCTCACCTTCTCCGCGCCGGCAAGGAGGACCGCCCGCATATCATCGACGGTTCCGATACCACCGCCGACGGAAAAGGGGACGAAGATCGAGGCGGCAACCGCTTCGACGACCTTTAACATGATCCCCCGGTCTTCGGCGCTGGCGGTGATGTCGTAAAAGACCAGCTCATCAACTCCCTCGTCGTAGTAGCGTCGCGCCATTTCGACGGGATCTCCGATGTCGACGTTCCCCTTGAATCGCACCCCTTTCGTTACCATCCCGTTCCGGACGTCGAGGCACACGATTACCCGTTTTGAATACATCACGCTCCTCCCGACCAGGACAAAAAGTTGGCAAGCATCTTGAGGCCGAACTCCCCGCTCTTCTCGGGATGGAACTGTGTGGCTACCACATTATCCCTGGCAAGAACCGACGGGAATGTACCCTCGTAGTCGGTCCGGGCGACCACGTCCCCCGCATCGGCCGGATCGGGGTAGTAGGAGTGGACAAAATAGAACGACGCGTTGTCGGGTATTCCCGCGATGATCGGGTGCTCCCGGACAACCTCGATCGTGTTCCAGCCGATATGGGGAATCTTCCGTCCCTGTCGTTTCTCGAAGCGACGGGTGACACCCGGAAGGATCCCGAGACATCGGGCGTCGTTCTCCTCCGAGCGATCCAGAATGATCTGCGTCCCGAGGCAGATCCCGAAGAACGGAACACCACGACGAACCACATCCACGAGAGCTCCGGTGAGATTCGCACCGTCGAGGCGTTCCATCGCCGCCCGGGCATCGCCCACCCCGGGTAAGATCACCCGCTCCGCGTCGGCCACGACCCCGGGATCGGCGGTGACGGTGAAGGTCGCTCCGAGATGCCGGAGGGCGGTTTCTACACTTCTGAGATTTCCGGCGTCGTAATCGATGACCGTTACCACCGTGTCCTCCTTGCGGTCCAATCACTTCGGGTCGCGTTGGCGACTCCGTTACCGATCGTCCCCGGGGACCGATTCAGGGAGGCGCAGGCGCTCCAGCGTGATGCCCCGGATCACAACGGTGTTGTCGAAGCGGATGATATCAAAATCCTCGGTTCCGAGAAAGCCGTAACCTTCGATGATGCGGCGCCCCTGCAGGCGGAACGGAACGAGGGCGATCCGGGCGGCCCGCTCGCCGGGAAAGACAAACCGTAGAGATCCCGTGTCGTCGGATCGCACCAGGAGTTCAACGACCTGCGGCAGTATCGCCGAAGGGGCCCCGGGTATCGTCGGCCGGTAGATTCGCGCAACCAGTCCGATGGGAGGTCCATCGTACGAAGGCTCGTCAGGATGGCGCGTAGGCGGTGGGTCCAGCAGGTCCGCGAGGAGGTCGCCCGGAGAGTCATGCTCCGGGGGGAGGCGTTCCCCGGTGGCCGCTTCCGCGGTGATGTCCGGTGGCGAACCGGTCCCGTCCGCATCGGGGTACATTTGTGGTCGCAGTTCCCATACCCTGTCCGGAAGGAACTCCACCGTCGTTCCCGCTTCCGGATCGGTCCACACACCCCAACGGATCCACCGCCATCCGGCGCTGTTGAGGGCGATACTTCCGGCGAATCGGGAGATATCTACGGATATCCACCCGATCTCCCCGGCACGGTTCGCCGTCATGTACCCGGCGTCGACACGCCGGATGCCGCGTTCGGCACCGGATCTCTCCGAATCGTGTTCATACCGCTCGGAGAGGAGCTCATTCAGCACATCTCGGCCCCGAGGCCACGAGGAGAACGAGATGAACAACTCCCATCCGGGCTCGTCGGACCGAGCTGCGTTGGCGGCTTCACCCCTGCCGGTGTTCAAAGAAGACAGGATACGCACCGTCTCGAGGAACGTCCGGTCCTCCCGGGAGATACCGGTACGTCCACCATCGACAGTTTCGGGCCCCTCCGTGACGCGAGACGGTACGGTGGCGCAGGAAAAAACGGTGCCGAGGAGCACCACGGTAGCCACCGCCTGACCGATGCGGCGCGTCATCGATACGACGCGGTTGCCCCGGGGCGACGGGAACGACGCACACGCCATGGGACTATAGAGCCTTTGCGATGCCGACGCGTACGTTCAGACCGCCCAGGTCGATATCGGCCGCGTGTTCCGGCGTGTCCCAGGCGAGCTTTTCCGTGAGAGTCTCACCGCACAGATACTCCTCGAATCGCTTTGCCGCGGCGATCACATCATCGTCGCCCTCGAGGGAGAGTACGATCCGGTCGGTCACTTCGAGGCCACTCTCCTTCCGAAGGTTCTGTACTCCCCGGATGAGATCACGAACGATCCCCTCCTGCCGCAGTTCCTCGGTGATCGTCGGATCGAGAGCGACCGTAAGGGAGCCCTCGTTGAGCACCTTGAGATCCTCCTTCTCGTGACGCTGAACGATCACCGAATCCCCGGTGATCTCAACCGCCTCTCCGTCGACATCGATGCTGAGGGTACTGCCGTCCATGAGTTGCTGAATCTCTTCACCGCGGAACGCTTCGATCAGCGCCGCCGCGGCACGCATCCTGTTGCCGAGACGCGGTCCAAGGTCGCGAAAGTTCGCTTTCGCCGAGTATTCAACCAGTTCCTCTTCGTTCTCCCGGAAGATCACCTCTTTCACGTTGAGCTCTTCTCTGATGATATCTTCCATCTCCCGGAGAATCCGCTTCGCCTCGTCGTCCCGGGTGACCAGATGGATCGCAGAGAGAGGCTGACGGATCTTCAGGTTGTGCATCGTCCGGATCGCGCGACCGAGACTGACGGCCTGACGGGTTGTCGCCATTTTCCGCTCGAGATCGAGATCTCGACGCCCGGCATCGGCTACGGGATAGTTCGTCAGGTGTACCGAATCAGGATCGCCTTCGGTCCGGAGATTCCGGTAGATCTCCTCGGTGATGAACGGTACGATCGGCGCCGCCACCCGGGTCAGCGTCATCAGCACCGCGTAGAGCGACTGGTACGCCTGCTCCTTGTCACGGTCGTTCTCGCTCTTCCAGAATCGGCGTCGGCTCCGTCGGATGTACCAATTGTTCAGAGAATCGATAAAATCAACGATCGGATCGATCGCTTTCTGGAGATCGTAAGCGTCGAGCTGTTCCGTGACTTCCTCGACGAGTCGCTCCGCTTCCGAGAGGATCCAGCGATCGAGCGGATTGTCCGGGTCCGCCGGCCCACCGGTGGGAGTCACCCCGTCGATATTCGCGTAGGTCACGAAGAAACTGTAGGCGTTCCAGTAAGGGATGATCACCGTCTTGAGCACTTCCCGGACGCCCTCGTCGGAGTACTTCAAGTCCTCCGCCTTGACCACCGCCGAATGCATCAGGAAGAGGCGCAACGCGTCGGCGCCGAACTGATCGATCACTTCCTTCGGATCGGTGTAATTACGCTCGCTCTTGGACATCTTCTTGCCGTCCTCGGCGAGGACGAGACCGTTTACCACGACGTTCTCGAACGCCGGCGCATCGAAAAGCGCTGCGGCAAGGACGGTGAGGGTGTAGAACCATCCCCGGGTCTGATCGAGGCCCTCGCAGATGAAATCCGCCGGAAAATTCGATTCGAAATGCTCTTTGTTCTCGAAGGGATAATGGTTCTGCGCGTACGGCATCGCCCCGGACTCGAACCAGCAGTCGAGAACCTCCGGAACGCGCCGCATCGTCCCTTTCCCGTCGGGACTTGGCCAGGTGATCTCGTCGACGTACTGTTTGTGGAGATCGTCGACCCACACACCGGATTTCTTCTGGAGCTCCTCGCGGCTGCCGATCACCTCGACGTGATCGCTTTCGTCACTTTTCCATACGGGGATCGGGTTCCCCCAGTAGCGGTTGCGGCTGATCGCCCAGTCCCGGGCACCTTCGAGCCACTTGCCGAAGCGTCCCTGCTGGAGGTGTCCGGGGACCCACCGCACCGTATTGTTGGCGCCGATCATCTTCTCTTTGATCTTTCCGATGTCCACGAACCATGAACTGATGGCGCGATAGATGAGGGGTTTTTTCGTGCGGTAACAGAACGGATACGAGTGCCGGTAGGTCTCGCGTTTGACGAGAATCCCCTTCTCCTTGAGCATCGCGATGATCGGCTTGTCCGCTTCCTTGACCTGAAGACCCTGGAAATCGGAGACCTCCGCGGTGAACTTCGCCTCCTTGTCGATCGGCACCACTACCGGAAGGCCACTCTCCCGGAGCAGGTTGTAGTCGTCTTCACCGAACCCGGGGGCGATATGGACGACGCCGGTACCGTCTTCGGTGGAGACGAAATCACCGAGGTACACGACAAAGGCGCCGTCATCGGCAAGATTCGCGAAATAGGGGAAGATCGGGTGGTATCGGAGTCCCTCGAGGTCGGACCCGTTCAGGCGTTCGACGATCTCATACTCCGACGCGTCCCGATAATAGTGATCGAGGCGGCTCTCGGCGAGGATGTACCGGGCATCACCGTCTCGCACCTTGACGTAGGTGATATCCGCCCCCGCGGCGAGGGCGAGGTTGCTCGGCAGCGTCCAGGGTGTCGTCGTCCAGGCGAGGATGTACGTCCCCGGCTCATCGACGAGCTCGAAGCGGACGGTGATCGCCGGATCGTCCACCTCGTGGTATCCACCGAGATTGACCTCGAAATTGGAGAGAGGCGTCGCAAGGGCGGGGCTGTAGGGCAGGATATAGTGCCCCTCGTAGATCAGGCCCTTCTCCCAGAGTCGCTTGAAGACCCACCAGATCGTCTCCATGTACTCCGGTTCCATCGTCTTGTAGTCGTTGTCGAAATCGACCCACCTGCCAAGACGGGTAACGATCTCCCGCCACTCCGAGGTGTACCGCAGCACGATACCGCGACACGCGTCGTTGAACTTCGCGACACCGTACTCTTCGATCTGTCCCGCTCCGGATATCCCGAGCTCTTTCTCCATCTCGTACTCTACGGGGAGGCCGTGACAGTCCCAGCCGAAGCGCCGCTCAACACGCTTCCCTTTCATCGCCTGGTAGCGGGGGATGATGTCTTTGATTGTTCCGGGAACGAAATGGCCGAAGTGGGGAAGCCCCGTTGCAAAGGGAGGGCCGTCGTAGAAGATGAACTGGTCGTTTTCGCTCCGCTGTTCGACGGAACGTTCGAAGATGCTTTCCCCTTCCCAGAACGAGAGGATATCCTCTTCCATCGCCGGGAAATTCACCTTCGGATCTACAGCCTTGTACACAACATCCTCCTCAATTGATAACAGAGCAACCGGATCGTGGAACGGTAAACGGTTAGTTCACTCTTCCGGGGTTTCGTCGCGAATCACGAACCGAATCACTTCGGTGTCGTATCGGTACACAACGATCGTCGAACCTACCGGCAACTGGTACGGAAACGAGAAGCGTCCCCCGGGGTGGACCATCGAGAACAGGGTGGTACTCTCCCCTTCAGGCCCGATCACCACCACGTCGAGGTCGACGGCGACGGCGTACTCCGGCAGCGTCCGGTCGAAGATCCCGAACCGTTCATCCTCATCGAGGTCGCGAACACCGCGAATCGTCAGGCGAACCGGCGTATCGGGAAGCACCTGCGTTCCCGGCTCGGGGTCCTGGGCAACAACGATTCCTTCCTGGCCGATCGTCGGCTGTTCCTCGACCTCGAAGATGAAGGGCACGTTGTCACGGGAAAGAACCTCGATCGCATCCTGCCAGTACAGGCCGAGGAATGTCGGCAGCGAGATCCGCTCTACATCGGGACCGCGACTGACCACGAGATCGAGGGCGGTTGTTCCGGAGATCTCCGTTCCCGGTTCCGGGCTCTGCTCGATGATCGTTCCGACCGCAGCTTCGTCAAAGACATAACTTACCGAGCCGATCCGCAACATTTCCGATCCGCCGGCACCGAGGGCCTGAATCTCTCCCCGAACCTCCTGGAGGTTCCGCGTCCGGTAGTCGGCGACCTCCTCGATGACCGCTCCCTGACTGACGATCAGCGCGATCCGCCGTCCCGCCCGTACCACCGCCCCCGCCTCGGGGGACTGGGAGATCACATGCCCTTTCAACGACGGATCCGAGTGGTACCGGAGCTGAACCTGCGAGTAGAGACCTCGCTCCTGCAGATCCAGCAACGCCTGGACCAGCTCCTTGTTGGCTACATCCGGAACCTGCGTCTGCTCCGGCCCGCGAATCGTCAACAGGAACGCCGTCAAGGCGGACAGTGAGAGCATCGCGGCAAGGGCGATGAGCGCCCAGAGGGTGATACGGAAATACCGCCGGTCCGGCGAGGAATCCGTGGGAGTTCGCTTTTTGAATGATGGGAACTTGATCATGAACGTTTGTCCTGGGTCTCGTCAGTCATACCGATGAAAGGACCGCACCGAGTACGTCACGGTTTCCGTTAAGGAACGACCGATAATCCATCTCCTTGCGTGTCTGCGGTTTGAGATGCGTTATTGCAAGCAAACCATCCGTGGTTTGTACCAAAATTCCGTGTCGATTGTCTACACCGACGACGGTTCCAGGCGCCGGCGCCGCGGTATCCTCGAGGGTGCGATCTTCCTCCAGCGCCACGGCGCGCGTTATCTGGAGGATCTGGTCGTTGAACCGGACACGCACCCCCGGCCAGGGGGTGTAGGCTCGAACCATCCGGTCGAGCTCCACTGCGCTCTCCCGCCACGTCACCGTGCCTTCCTCTTTGGAGATCTTCCGGCAATATGTCGCGTGATCGTGTTCCTGCTCCCTGGCGACGGCGGTACCCCGGGCGATGCGACATACAACGTCGACGAGAAGAACGGCGCCGCGCCGCCCGAGCTCGTCGTGCAGCGCGGATACTGTCGTTCCCGGATCGAGGTCGATCGCTTCCTGAGCGAGGATCGCCCCGGAGTCCATCTCGGGAGCGATATACTGAACCGTCGTACCCGTCCGCTCGTCCCCCGCAAGAATCGCCGCCTGCAGCGGGCTCGGGCCCCGATGGCGCGGCAGGAGCGACGGATGGAGGTTGATTCCCCCCTTCGGGAAGAGCTCCATGAATCGGGGACCGAAGATCCTGCCGAAGGCGACGACGACAAGCAGATCCGGACGGAGGGCGGCCACCGATTCCCGGGCAGCACCGTCGAGCCCCTCCGGCTGCAGAACGGGAAGGCCCGCCTCGAGAGCGACCCGCTTCACCGGGGACGGCGCCGGCTCCCGACGACGTCCCGCAGGCCTGTCCGGGTTGGTCAGGACCCCGACGAGGTCGTATACCTCCCCTCGCGATGGGGCCGCAAGGAGCGCATCAAGGGAGAATACCGCGATCTCGGGAGTACCGGCGAAGAGGACGCGGAGGGGATCGGTCATTCCTCCCCCGGTTTTCGGTAGTTTCGGAGCAACCGTTCCTGTCTGCGGGTGGTAAGGTGCTCAAAGAAAAGCACCCCTTCGAGATGATCGTACTCGTGCTGTATCACCCGGGCGAGGACACCCTCGGCGTCAAGGGTAAACCGGTTTCCCCGGGCGTCCCACGCCTCCACGGAGATCTCCAGGGGACGACGGACATCGGCGTACACCCCCGGAATACTCAGACACCCCTCTTCGTAGGGGCCTTCATCGGGAGATACCGCAACGATCCGGGGGTTTATGAAGACACGAGGATCATCGTCGGGTACGTGGACCACGAAGATCCGGTCCATCCGCCCCACCTGGGGGCCGGCGAGCCCGATACCCCGGGCATCATGCATGAGGTCGACCATCTCCTCTGTAAGGGTCACCAGCTCGTCGGTGATATCAGCAACCGCGGTAGCGCGTGTTTTCAGACGATCGTCGGGATGATAGACAAGTGAGATCACCGGCACAGTGTACTTATAAGAGCTGTATCGGGTCTACATCGATCTCGATGTAGACACCGGAACGACGGATTCCCTCGTCGGTGACGATCGACGCGAGAGCGTTCAGACGACGAACATCGCCGCTCCGAAGGATAAGCTGAACCCGCCAGTTCCGGTTGATCCGCTCCAGCGGAGCCGGGGCGGGACCGAGAACGCTCACCGTTTCCTCCCACCCGCGGGAGGCGATCGCGGCGTGTACCGTGCCGGCGATCTCCCGGGCAACGCCCTCGGCGTCGCCGCGGGTAGCCGACCGCACCACGAGACGAAGGAGCCGGGCAAAGGGCGGAAAGTGCAGATCCCGGCGAACCGCCAGTTCCTCCCGGTAAAACCGGTCGATATCCATCGAAACCGCCCGCCGGATCGCCGGGTGCTCCGGCCGGAGAGTCTGGACGATCACCTCCCCGTCTTTCCGGAACCGCCCCGCCCGTCCCGCTACTTGCACGATCAGGGCAAAGGTCCGCTCGGCGGCACGAAAATCGGGGAGACTGAGGCCGGTGTCGGCCATCACGATGCCGACGGTGCGGACCCGGGGAAAGTTGAGCCCCTTTGCAACCATCTGCGTCCCCAGCATCACATCGATCTCGCCGGCGGCGAAGCGATCAAGGAGCTCACCGAGAGCGCCCCGCCGGGCGGTTACGTCGGTGTCGAGACGGGCGACCCTCAATTCCGGCAGCTCCCGTTTCAGATCCTCTTCGATTCGCTCCGTACCGAAACCGGTGTATCCCACATCGAGGGAGCCGCACTCGGGGCACACCGACATCGGCCGCGTCCGGTAGCCGCAGTAGTGGCATACCATCCGCCCCTGCTGCTTGTGGTACGTCATCGGCACCGAACAGTGAGGGCACTCGCTCTGGTACCCGCAGCTGCGGCACTGAAACACCCCGGCGTACCCGCGGCGGTTCAGAAAGAGGATACTCTGCGCCCCCGCGGCGTGGGTGTCCCGAAGGGCCTGTTTCAATCGCGGGGAGATGAGGGTGCCGCTGCCCCGGACGTTCTCGACCTCCACCCTGGGCAAAGCGCCTCCCGAGAGGCGTCGGGTGAGGTCGAGACGGACCAGACGCCCCTCCCCCATCAGGTGCCACGCCTCTACCGAGGGGGTCGCCGAACCCATCACACACACCGCGCGGGCCCTGCGGGCGCGCCACATCGCCACCTGCCGCGCGTGGTATCTCGGCGTGTTTCCCGCTTTGTAGGAACCTTCGTGCTCCTCATCGACTACCACCAGACCGAGGTCGCGGACCGGCGCGAACACCGCGCTTCGGGCACCGACAACGAGGCGGGCGTCGCCACGCAGAATCCGATGCCACTCGCCCAGACGCTGCGAGGGGGTGAGCCCGGAGTGGAGCATCGCGGTGCCGCTGCCGAAACGGCGGGAAATGTGGTCGAAGAGCTGGTGGGTCAGAGCGATCTCCGGTACGAGGTAGAGAACGCTCTTGCCGCGCCGGAGTGTCTCCTCCGCCGCACGGAGAAACACCTCGGTCTTGCCGCTTCCGGTGATGCCGTAGAGGTAGAACCACTCCTCGCCCTCCCGCGGATTCCCGAGTCGCCCGATCGCGGTTTCCTGCTCGTCGGAGAGGACGATCCGGTCCGGTGCGATCTCCGGCTCATCCCCGGTAAGCTCAGGCAGCTCTTTGCCTCTTCGGGCACTGGGAAGCATCGATGCGAGAACCTCCCCGAGGGGGCTCAGGTACGTTTCGGAGACCCACCGGGCGAGTTCGAGGAACTCCGGATCCATCAGGGGAGCATCGTCGAGAACGCGGGAGATCTCTTTCAGCACACGTTCCCGGGAATGAGCCGCGTCGAAGGAGGCAGCTGACCCGGGTATTCCGTCGTCGCCGGTCTCATCACGGTGGATACCGCCGTGGGTTCCGTCGTCGCCACCTCTCTCGGGCTCCTCGGGGTCCTCCGCTCCCCGGATGACGATCCCCGTCACCGTCCGCCGTCCGAAGGGTACGATCACCCTGACGCCGAAGGGCACGGTCCCGGCCGACTCGGGGACGAGGTAGGTGAAGCTTCCCGCAACGGGAACGGGTACGACGACCTCGACCGTTCGTTGTCGGTTCATTGATTGTCCGGCAACACGAGGCCGGCGTTGTCGATCAACCAGTTCCGAACCGATTTGAGGTCCTCCCACACCGGCCGGCGCCACGCGGGGTTGCGAAGAACGCCGCTGGGATGGAACGTCGGAACCAGCGGTATCCCCTGGTACTGGTAGAACGTCCCGTGGGCGCGGGTAATCCCGTGGGTCGTCCCCGCGAGGATTCGCATGCTGATCCGACCCACCGTCAGGATCAGCCGCGGTCGTACAAGGGCGATCTGCCGCTCGAGGAAGGGCAGACAGGCGTCGCTCTCATCGGGATTGGGATCACGGTTGTTCGGCGGACGACACTTCACGATATTGGCGATATACACGTTCTCCCCCCGGGAGAGACCGATCGAAGCGAGCCACTTGTCGAGATACTGCCCTGCGCTTCCGACGAACGGGGCCCCCTGGGCGTCTTCCTGCGCGCCCGGGCCCTCTCCGACGATCATCACCAGGGGATCGATCACCCCCTCCCCGGGAACCGCGTTGGTACGACCGAGGTAGAGCGGGCATTTCCGGCACCCCCGGATCTCCTCGTTGAGCTCTGCGAGGAGACGGGTTCGCTCCTCCCGTGAGAGGTCGCCCCCGGGGAGCGGTATCGATGGAGTCGTCTCCGGCTCGGTCCGCCGTGTTCGCTCCGTAGCCTCGGTCCGGATCGTCCGGGTCGTCCGCTCCGTCCGGGTCGTCCGCTCCGTCCGGGTCGTCCGCTCCGTCGGCCTTCGCTTCGCATCCCTCCGTTCCGCCTCTGTATCGGGATCGAACTGGTCGAGAAAGCCCGAAAGATCGGCGGTGAAATCGCTCCGTCTCTGTAACGGATCGAGGAGGATCGCCGCGTCGGACAGGAGATCGTACAGTCGCTTCCGTGTATCCCGTTGGGTCATCCTTCGTACTCCACATCGTGCAGATAGAGTCCCCACGCGGGGGCGGTCGTTCCCGAGGAGCCGCGATCCCGACGCTCCAGGAGTTCCCGGACCGTCTCGATCGGCTCCTCACCGTGCAGGCGTCTCCGTTCCCGTTCGACGAGGGTCCCGACGATCGATCGTACCATATGCCACAGGAACCCGTCGGCCCCGATCGCAAACTCGAGTTCATCGCCCCGGGCGCTCCAGTGGGCGTAGTGGACGGTGCGCACCATCGATCCCTGTTCTTTTCGGCGAGCAGCGAAGGTCGTGAAATCGTGGGTACCCACGATCGCCGCGGTGTCCGCGTTGAGTCGTTCCACGTCGGGCATCTCCGGGATCCGCCACGCGTAGGCGCGGCGATGGGGAAGTGCCCAGGCGCCGACCACCAGCCGGTATCGATAATGGCGACGCCGCGCGTCGAATCGCGCGTGAAACCCCAGGGGAACCTCCCTTGCGTCGGTCACCCGAACGTCGTGAGGCAGGCGGCTGTTGATCGCCGGAGGAAACGAGGCGAAAGCGATCGAGTCACGATCGCTTTCGAACGAGACGTACTGTCCCGTCGCATGAACTCCCGAATCGGTTCGACCCGCGGCGTGGGTGATTACCGGGTGGCCGTGCAGATCGGAGAGGGCGGTCTCGAGGACCTGCTGCACCGTGCGGTCGGTACGCTGGCGCTGGTATCCCGCAAAGGCGGTCCCGTCGTACGCCAGGCGGATAAGTATCGTCCGTATCACTCCTCCGGGTCCGCCTCTCCCTCGTCGAGCTCTTTTCCGATCAGTTCGTACACGTCCCGCGCGTTGTCCAGGATCGCCGCCGGTTTGTTCTTGCTCGCCTTTCCCATTCCGAAGATCCGGGCGACCGTTCGTTTTGCCCGGGAGAGGGCGTTCCGGCGCATCTGCGGGTCGGAACGGGGGCCGTACTCGAACTCGAGAAGCCCCGAAAGATAGAGGACACCGTCGTAGCCGTAGTTTTTGTCGATGTCCGGTCCGAGGTTCTTCGCACCCGAGAGGGGTTGACTGCCGTCCTGTTCGCCTTCGACGGCGCGACTGTAGTAGTATCGCGCTTTCCGGTAGAACACCGCAGCCATATAGTCGAAGTTTTCCGTAGGGCGTCGTTTGTGAAGATCCTTGCAGAGCCACGCGGCCCGAAGCTGACTCAGCCCCGACTTGAACAGCGGTGAGAACTGCCTGGGAAAATGTTCGTAACACATCGTGGCGAACACGTAGGAAGCAACTCCCTCCGGTAATCCCCTGGGCTGGGTAAAATCGAGCTCGGGGAACACATCGGAAAGCGCTTCCTGACGCTTCGGGATCTCCTCCTCGAGCTTCGACAGCAACTTATCCGGTACGTTCAGAAAATCATCGTCGAAGACGGCGTAATAGCAGTTGGGACACACCGTGACCGGATAGATCAGCGGATACACCTCGCCGTACTGTTTGGAAACTTCGTAGTTTCTCCGGAGCTCCCGGGTGAGATTTCCGGCGATCTGTCGACCCCGACCGGTTCGCATCTCTTCACGAAAGATCTTCTCGTCGCAGACCGGACAGGAGATCGGTTTCTTCGAAAAAAACGTCAGTGATGCCGCCATCCCACACTCCCGGGTATCGCTACCCCTCGATCACAACCATCGCGATCGCGTGCTCCTGCTCGTGGGTCAGAGAGAGCCACAGCTTGCTCCCGCCGATCCGGTGCAATGCCTGCTCCGCCGCCCCGGAAACGTGAAGCTCCGGTTTTCCCAGCGCGTCGTTAACAACCCAGACATCCCGTAGACCGAATCCCCGGAATCCCGTACCGAGCGCTTTTGCGTACGCCTCTTTCGCTGCGAACCTTGCCGCGAGGGAGAGGGCCCCGCCGTCCCGACGCTGGTAGATCGCATCTCGTTCGCGCTCCGCGAAATAGCGCTCGAGGAGGGTCTGATCATCCAGCCACCGTCGCATCCGTGCGACGGCGACTACGTCGATACCGATACCACGTATCACTCCCGCGTCCCCAGTTCAAGCTGCACCGACGTCGGTTCGTACCGCAGAACAACGAACCCGCCGGGTACGACGGGACGGACGGGCAGACGGATCGTGCCCGCCTCGTCGACCTGGGAGGCGTCAACCGTCAGTTGCAAGTCCCCGGACGAGATCTCTTCTATATCGATCTGTCGTGCCTGTACGCGAATCAAACCGGTGGGAATGTCCTGTTCGATCGTGAGGTCCGAGGGTAATCCGGTCACGATCAGCTCCACCGGTTCGCGAGCATCGTCTCCCACGACCTTCGCAATCCCCTGAGCGTCGCCCAGGGCTACCTCTCACTGGCCAGGGAGACCGGCGATCGTGACCACTTCGAGGCGATCGAGGAGTCCCTCGACCGCATGAACGCCATCATCGAGGACGTCCTGACGCTCGCTCGCGAGGGGTCGCAGATCGAGGACCGACGACCCGTCTCCCTTCGGGAGGTCGCCACGAGCGCCTGGGACCAGGTGG
>JBKHFT010000065.1:0-16720 GCA_046540055.1 Alkalispirochaeta sp. | reverse complement strand
TCATTTTGATAATGTTTAGCGCAGGCGGATCGGGGCGGTCAGGGCGAGCCGGGGCCGGCCGGGACGCACGAGCCGGGCGGAAGCCGGGCAGGCTCGCCCCATTCTCGCATCGTTTCCTTCCGGTGTATTCTCTTCGGCGATGAAACGTTCACGATTAGTCGCGGCGATCGCCAACGCCGCCAAAGGAGTCGCGATCGGCGCGGCAAACACCGTCCCCGGCGTCAGCGGCGGCACGATCGCTGTGGTAACCGGCATCTACGACCGTCTCGTCGCAGCGATCGGCGACTTCTTCTCACCCCGGTGGAAAGAGCATCTCCTCTTCCTGGCACCGGTCCTCGGAGGCGTCTTCCTCGGGATCGCGGGATTCGCCCGGGTGATCGATTTCGGTCTCACCACCTACCCGGAGCAGACGTTCTTCTTCTTCGTCGGACTGATCGGCGGGAGCGTACCCTTCGTATACCACCAGGTCGGAGACGTTCCGCCCCGTCCCGGCGATGCCCTCCTCGCCCTCCTCGCCTTCGGAATCCTCGTCATCCAGGCGTTCTTCGGGGACCGTCAGGTGAGTGCACCGATCACCACCGTATCGATCACTACGGTACTGCCCCTCCTCGTGGCGGGCATCCTCGCGACGGGGACGATGATCATCCCCGGCGTCAGCGGTTCCTTCGTGCTCCTCATCATCGGGATGTACAGCACCTTCCTCCAGGCGGTGCGGCAGGGGAATATCCCGGTACTGGGGGTGCTCGTCGTCGGCGCTGCGGTGGGAATCGTAGCGGTCAGCAAGGTGATGGACCTCCTTTTGCGTCGATTTCACCGCCGCACCTATTGGGTTATCCTCGGACTCATTACCGGATCGATCGTCGGTATCTGGCCGGGGGTGACCTCCATCAGTTCCGCCGTGGGCGATATCGTGGCGGCAGTCGTCGGCGGAGCCCTCGCGCTCCTCCTCGGCAAACGCCCCGCCGGTGCGACGGGCACCACCAACTCCGACACCACCGGAGGCCCAGGATGAAACGAAGCAACTTTGATACCCTCGCGAATCGCGTCGTCCGCACCGCCGCCCTCTGCGGCGGCACCCACGGAAACGAACTCACCGGCGTCACCGTCGTCCGACGCTACCTGACCGCTTACGGGGACCACCCGGAGACGGGAGGCACCGTAGCCGCAGGCGTGTCCGCCGGGGAAAACGCCGCCGGGCGGGACGAAACTTTCCGCCGGGGTGAAAGCGCCTCCCCCGCCGGCGACGCTTCCCGCCGGGGTGAAAGCGCCTCCCCCGCCGGCGACGCTTCCCGCCGGACTGACAGCGCCTCCCCCGCCGGCGACGCTTCCCGCCGGACTGACGACGCCGACCGCCCCGGCAACGTCCCCTTTCCCCCGCCGCGACGCCCCGAAACGTTCACCCTCACCGCCCTCATCACCAACCCCGAGGCGGTAGCGCGAAACCGGCGCTACATCGACTTCGACCTCAACCGCAGCTTCGGCACCGCCTCCCTTGCAGCCCCCCACGGAGGGGGATACGAGCGGCAGCGTGCCCACGTTCTCAACGCCCTTCTCGGCCCCAAAGGTTCCCCCACTCCGGAAACGGAGCTGATCATCGACCTCCACACCACCACCGCCGACCTCGGTGCGACGATCATCATCCGCGAGGACGACCGCCTCGCCCGCTTCATCGCCGCGTGGTGCCTCCGGGAGGTTCCGGGTCTCCGGGTGATGAGCTATCTGGCTGAGGAAACTGAAGTCGAAGCTGACGCGGTGAGGAGGGCCCGTGGCGGTGCGGGGTCGGCACCACCCGCCCTGGAAGGGGCTCCGTCGGGATCAGATCGGCCGGCGTCTCCAGGAACCGCACCGGGGACGGAGCCCCCCGCCGGGGGCGCCCCCGGTGCCGCGGACCGCCCCGGCGACTACCCCTACCTCGCGGAGATCGCCCCCCACGGGATCGAGGTGGAGGTGGGACCGGTCCCGCAAGGTGTGATCCGGGGAGAGACGGTGCTCGTCACGGAACGGATCGTCGACGCCTGCATCGCCGCCGTCGATGCGTGGAATCGCGACGATGAGACGAACCTCCCGGATACGATCACCGTCTATCGCTACACCGAAGCGGTAGACTACCCCCGCACCGCGGCGGGAGAGATCGACGGGTTCGTCCACCCCGACCGGCAGGACCGGGACTTTGCTCCTCTGCAGCCGGAGGATCCCCTTTTCGTCCGCCTCGACGGGAGTGTCGTCCCCTACCGGGGAGCGGCGGGTCGGTACCCGGTGTTCATCAACGAGGCGGCGTACTACGAGAAGCGGGCGGCGATGACCCTCTGCGATCGCCGGGAGATCACCGTGGGGTGACCTCGAAGGGTACCACGTCGGTGTAGTACCCGGGAGGACTCCCGTCACCGTCACCGGCGTCAACGGTGACGGTATCTTGTGCACACACCCCTATATCACCGCATCGAGAAAGCGAGCGACGTCGTGGAGGACCTCGGCGGGTATCGCGTGACCGCCGTCGAACTCGACCGCGGTGAGGGTGAACCCCGCCTGCCGGAGGGCGCGGCCCAGGGCGCGGCCTTCTTCGAAGGGGAGGATGCCGTCGCTGCGACCATGACTCTGGAACACCGGTACCGAGCGAGCACGGTCGGTGTCGGCGCTGTCGTCGAGGTCGGTCCACCACCGTTCGGCGATGAGAGCCCCGGAGAAGAGGATCGCCGCCCGGGGAAGGGGGAGCTCGGCGTTTTCGAGGCCCTGCCGGAGGATCTCGGCGGTCACCATCGCGCCCTGGCTGAAGCCCCCGAGGACGAGGGTGTCCCAGTCGACCTCGCGAGCCGCGAGGAGCTCCCGGACCGCAGTTGCCGCCGCGGGTAACCCCTGGGGTTCGAGTTTGCGAAGATTCTGAAAGTAGGAGCCGAAGAGTGCCTGCTGGAGGACATCGGTTTCCCGGGGGAACCATGCGCGGCCGTAGGACATTCCCGCGACGGAGATCGGCACCGGTGCGTGGGGAAAGATCCACCGGCGAGCGCCACCGATCGCGGGGGCGACGCCGATGAGGTCGTTTGCGGAGGCACCGAAGCCGTGGAGAAGGCAACCGACGGCGGTGTCCCGGTAGGGTACGGTGCGGGAGGCGGCATCAAGGTCGGCGAGGTCGAGAGCGACGAAATCGAGCATCACGAATGAGCCTCCCCCCAGAGGTCGCCGCCGCGGCGTACAAGCCAGCCCCGGGGCGCGACGTACCCTTCGAGACGATGGGCAACAGCGCGGACACTCGATTCGTCGACGCCACGAACGACAAGGCGTGTGACGTAGTCGTAGTCGCCGAAAACGGGGTAACTCCCGATCGTGACCCCCGGGGTGTCGTCGCTCTCCCGCTGGAGCCAATCGGCGAACTCGCTTTCATCGACGTTGAGGTAGAGCTCGGCGGAGGTGACCGTCGCGCGATGAGGGAGGATGTCGACGATACGGTGCATCTTGTCCTGCAGCGCCCGGGGAAGTCCGGGAAGGATGAAGACGTTTTTCCAGCGGATCACCGGCCAGTGTCCTTCACTACAGCCGAGTACGCGGGTGCCTCGGGGCAGGGACGCCATTTTCCGGACCATCGGGGAGAGGGGGGTGCCGTAGCGCGTCTTGAGGAAGGCGAGCATCTCGGGGTGCTCTTCCGCAGGAACACCGAACGCGGTAACCGCCGCATCGATGGTCATATCGTCGTGGGTCGGCCCGATACCGCCGGCGCTGAGAAGGTACTCGTAGCGGTCACGGAGGCTCCGGAACGCTTCGGCGATCGCCGCGGGATCGTCCCGGACGATTCTGACCTCCCCCACATCGTAACCGATCCCGTTGAGGGTGGTGAGCATCAGGTGGAGGTTGGACTCCCGGACGCTGCCGGAGAGGATCTCGTCTCCGATGAGGAGGATTGCGACCATGGCTTTCAATATAGTGACAACCGGTGCCTGACACAATCACGGGAGGCAGGAGGTGCGCGACGGGCGATGAGCGGCGGGTTGCAGAGGGAGATGCGCGACGGGCGAGAGGCGGTGGGCGGCAGGCGTGCCGGACGGGACGGGAATTCTTGACCGTTTCGTTCTGCTTTTCGTATGTTATTACCATGGAAGTGCGGGAACGAATCAAAGAGGCAGAGGACATGATCCGCCTCGGACGCTTTACCGACGCAATCTCTCTGCTCACGGAGATCCTTGCCGACGACCCGGAGGATCTTCCGGCGCTCCTGAACGTGGGCATCGCGTTCACCGAGAACGGTGAAAACGACAAGGCGATCCGGACGTTGAACTACTACGTCGCCCGGGACGACCGGAACCCCGAGGCGTGGGAAGCTCTCGGATGCGCGCACCTGCGAAAGCACGAGTACGACGAGGCGGAAGAGTATCTCAACCGAGCGCGCATCTTTGCACCGGAAAATGCGAGTATCCTCCGGAACATGAGCGTGCTCCTTAGCCGGACCGGTCGCGGCCGGGAGAGTCTGTCTCTGTTGAAGCGAGCCCACGAGCTCGATCCAAACGACTACCTCGCAGCGTTTGCCCTCGGACAGGTATACCACGGGTCCGGAGAGGCGGAGAAAGCGCAGGAGCTCTTCGACGGCCTCCTCGAACGGGAGCGGTTGCCGGAGGTGATCCGCCGGGAAGCGGAGAAGCACGCGTTGCAGCTGTCGGTGGGGTGGTAGCGCGGGCTATCCGCAGTTGCGGCAGGCGGCGCGGGTGCCCTCCGGGGCGGCACCGGTACGACCGATTGTCGGTTGGAGGCATGGTAGCAAGGGGCCGGGCCCAAAGAGACTGACAATTTTTCTCTTTTCGTTGAAATCTCGCTATTCGTCGGCTACAGTGAAAGCTGAGGGTTGGTATTGTGAAAAAGTCTACCGTAACCACCGGCGTCCATTGGGTGGAAATTCCCGACGCTGATCTGAGAATGCTCTGCGGCTCACCGGCTGATACGGTCAAACACCTGATGCGCCGCGGGTACATTACTCCGGTGGAGCGCGACGGAACGCGCTTCGAGACGGGACCGAACGCGATCCTCCTTTCCGATGTAAGCATCCAGAACGGCGAATTCGCCAATCTCTCGGAGTTTCCGGTGTTGCAGATGCTGTACCGACAGGGGATGATCATCCCCGGCCATCCGAACAACACGGGGGTACGACCGCGCATTATCGGTACACGGGACCAGATCGATGCGCAGCGGGAGTATATCTTTCGCGGCAACTACGGGTTGACGACTCTCGAAGAACTGCTCGATACCGGACTGGACAAGCGTAAGGCGAAGGAATTTCTCCGGATCAAGACCGCCTTCGCCTTCGGCACGATCCGCCGCCCCGCGGAACTGATCGATTTCATCGTTGTCGACGACGAACCGGTGGAGATCGCACCGGGGGTCAATATCGAGCGGGTCGCCCTCAACACCTACCGGATATCCCACGCAGGGGATTACGAAGAGATCTCCCTCAACCTGAACTGGAACGAGACGTACCAGCCTCCGTACGTCCTCGGACAGCACAAGATCAAACGGGAGTACTTCTCGGTGGTGCACACCGGCGAGGGCGACGGATGGGATATCAACCGCCCATGCATGGCAAGTATCCTCGTATTTCAGGGGCGGCTTTACCTGATCGACGCGGGACCGAGTGTGATCCATACCCTCAACTCCCTGGGAATGAGCGTCAACGAGATCGACGGGATCTTTCACACCCACGCCCACGACGACCATTTCGCAGGGCTCACCTCCCTGGTGCGGGCGGATCATCGCCTCCCCTACTACGCAACTCCCCAGGTCCGCGCCTCGGTGATGAAGAAACTCTCGGCTCTCATGTGTTTCCCGGAAGAGGAATTCGAACGTTTCTTCGTCCCTCATGACCTTGCGATGGACGAGTGGAATATGATCGACGGGCTGGAGGTGAAGCCGGTGTACTCGCCGCACCCGGTGGAGACGACGATCATGTTCTTCAGGACCCTCTGGAACGACGGATACCGCAGTTACGCCCATTTCGCCGACATCTGCTCCCTCGAGCAGCTCGACCGATTGACGGATCGGACCGACGAGTTCAGCGTGCACCTCGCCGAAACGATCCGGCGCAACTACCTGACGCCGGCGAACGTGAAAAAGCTCGATATCGGCGGGGGGATGATCCACGGGATCGCCGAGGACTTCCGGGACGACAACTCGGATCGCATCGTACTGAGCCACACCTCGCAACCGCTCACGGTGAGCCAGAAGGAGATCGGTGCCGACACCTCCTTCGGGATGACCGACGTGCTTGTCCGCGCGAACGACGCGGACACGGAGTACCACATCCCCGATCTCCTGCGCTACAACTTCCCGGGGGTACCGGAGTACGATATCCAGATGCTGGCGAACTGCCCGGCGCTGACCTACAGCATCGGGTCGATCCTCGTGAAGCGACATTCCCGACTGGATACGGTCTATCTTCTGATGAACGGTCTCGTCGAGATCCTTGACGCGGCGACAAACACGCAGAACATCCTCACCGCGGGATCGATGATCGGTGAACGGAACTGTCTGTTCAATGAGCCGTCGTCGCGGACGTATCGGGCGGGCAGCTTTATCCGCGTGCTGGAGATTCCCGGGGGGATGTACCGTTCCTTTATCGGACGAAACAACCTCAAGGAGTCGATCAGATCCCACCTGGAGAAGAAGCACTTCCTCGAGGGAACCTATCTCCTGGGAGACCGGATCGCCGGGGTCACCCTCAACGGGATCGCCCAGGAGATGTCTGAACACACCGCGAAAAAGGGGGAGACAATCGTTCCCGACCACTCCCTCGTCCTCATCGCCGAGGGTACCGTCGGGGTCTACTGTTCCGACAAGTACGTCGGCACCGCCGGCGTCAACGAGGCGGTAGGTGAACCACAAATCCTCGGGGAGACCTCCTTTACCCTCACCTATACCGCAAAGAGCGATCTTCGGTATTATCGGGTTGCCTGCGATGTGCTCCAGCAGATCCCGATCGTCAGCTGGAAACTGCTGGAACAACTCAATCGCCGGATACAGAGCTGCAGAGCGATCTTTCAGGAGTGACGACCTTCGGAAGCGGAGATCTTTCGGACGTCGCCATCCGTCGATTATACGGGACCTACCCCCGGTCAGGAGAGCCTATGCCACGCACAATCGGAAATGTTACCCTTCGACCTTTCGGTGAACTGACTCCCGTCCTCGACGAAACCACCGTCCTCCTGGACGGGGTGCGCATCATCGGAGACGTAACGATCGGAGCCGGAAGCGCGGTGTGGTACAACAGCGTGATCCGCGGTGACGTCCATTGGGTACGCATCGGTGACGACACCAACATCCAGGACAACAGCGTTCTCCACGTGACCCACGACCGCTGGCCCCTGACCGTTGGCTCCCGGGTGACGGTGGGACACGCCGCGCGCCTCCACGGGTGTACCGTCCACGACGAGTCGCTGATCGGGATCGCCGCGACCGTCCTTGACGGAGCGGTGGTAGAGTCCCACGCGATCGTCGCCGCCGGCGCGGTAGTACCGCCGGGGATGGTGGTAAAAACAGGAACCCTGGTAGCGGGGGTGCCTGCGAAAGCCTTGCGCCCCCTGCGGCAGGAGGAGATCGACGACCTCCCCCGGAGCGCCGAACGGTACCGCGTATACGCCCTCAAGCACCTCAGCGACGGGCAATAACTACCTGCGTACCGCTGTCACTGGTGAATGGTGAGCGGTCGTACCACCCGAAGCGTCCCTCGACGACAAATCCGGTACAGTAGAGCAACGCCAGTAGTTCCTGGGGAAAAAAGAGACGGATCGAATAGTCGAACCGCTTCGTCCCCTGGGGAGTCTCCACGAACCACCTGAGATCGAGGAGTTGGGTAACGGTGTCGTAGCTGCTCGACTCGTAGGCGGAGATCGTCGCGTGGTCGCGGTGGATCCGTGCCACATCGTCGGGGTCCCGGGCAAGCACCGCCGGATCGGGGTTATGTACCGCGAACGCGAGGCGTCCCTCGGGACGAAGACTGCGCCGGATACTCTCGAGACAGCCGATCACGTCCTCGTTGGTATGGAGGTGGGAGAGGCTGTGAAGGGGAATAATCACGAGGCCGAAACGCCCGTCCTCCGGGGGGGAGCGCATATCACCTTCCGCGAACAGGATCCGTCCTGCCGGGACCGATTCGTTGCGAGCGCGCTCCTCTGCGACGGCGAGCATCTCCGGGCTCGAATCGATCGCCATGATCTCGTGCCCCCCGCGAGCAAGGGGTACCGTCACCCTCCCGGTCCCACAGGCGAGCTCGCACACCGGACCCGCCGTCTCATCCGCGAGGGACAGATAGAACGGAATATCCTCCTGAAACCGGTTGTAGAGGGCATCGTAGATGTCGGGTCGCGTGTAGAGCATTTGCTTCACCAGCCTTCCTTCTGCGTGATAACATACCGCGTCGTGGCGGATACAACCAGTAACGTAAATATCGTGATCGTCGGCGCCTCGGGAGACCTCACCCGGAAGAAACTGCTTCCCGCGCTCTTCAGCCTCTTCTGTAACGGCTTTCTCCCCGAAGGGTTCCACGTCTACGGGTTTGCCCGATCGGAGATGACCGACAAGGAGTTCCGGCAACAGGTCGCCGAGACGCTCACCTGCCGATTCGAACCGGAGCCGAGCCAGTGTGACATCAAGGTCGGACAGTTCCTCAAGCGGTGCCACTACCACACCGGTCAGTACGACAGCGCCGACGATTTCCGCGCCCTCGGCCGCCGGATGGAGTCACTGAACGGTCAGCGAACAAACATGCTCATGTACATGGCGATCCCGCCGAGTGTCTTTCTTGATACCGCCCACTCGATCCGCAGCGCCGGTCTCTCCGACGAAGAGAGCCGGGAATGGTCCCGGGTGGTGATAGAGAAGCCCTTCGGTCGGGACACCGAAAGTTCCGAGGAGCTCACCCGCGCCCTCGGGGAGATCTTCAGAGAAGAGCAGACGTACCGGATCGACCACTACCTCGGGAAAGAGGTGATCCAGAACCTGTTGATCCTGCGCTTCGGGAACCGGATCTTCGAACCGATCTGGAACCGGGACCACATCGAGTCGATCTCGATCGCCTTCTCCGAGAAGATCGGTGTCGAGGGACGGGCAGGATACTTCGACCGGTTCGGGATCATCCGGGACGTCCTGCAGAACCATCTGTTGCAGACGATGGCCCTCACCGCGATGGAGCAGCCGATCGCGCTCAACGTCCGGGAGATCGCCGAGGAGAAGACAAAGCTCCTCCGGGGAACGACGCCGATCGATCTGGACCGTACCGTCACGGGACAGTACGAAGGATACCTCGACGATCCGGGAGTCCCCGACGATTCGGTTACCGAGACGTACGTCTCGACCACCCTCTACGTCAACAATCCGCGGTGGTACGGAGTTCCGTTTTATCTGAGCGCGGGAAAAGCGCTGGACACGCAGAAGACGGAGATCGTGATCCGCTTCCGGGAACTGCCGTACTGTCTCTTTCCCGGGGCGGTGGGAAACTGCCTGCGTATCCGGATCCAGCCGAACGAGGCGATCGAGCTGGTGGTAAACAACAAGGTCCCGGGGATGCACCTCGAATCGGCGACGGTACGCCTGAACATGCTCTACCACGAGCAGTTCCAGACGGAACTGCCCGAGGCGTACGAACGGTTGCTCCTCGATGTCCTTCGGGGTGACCGCTCCCTCTTTATCCAGAAACAGGAACTCGCGGCGGCGTGGGAGATCGTTACCCCCGCGCTGAATCGAATCGAAACGGAACGGATCAGGCCGCAGGTCTACCCTTACGGCAGCAGCGGCCCGCCGGTGCCACAACCGTCCGCGCCGCAGCCGCCGGCGCCGCAGCCATCTGATAGTAACCCGAATGAACCCGATACCGAGGAGGACGGCGATGGCCGTTGAGTTTGTACACCACGAGACAGAGCAGCGGGCGGCGGACGCCCTCTTCAACGAGTTGCGCCACTACCTGGGGCACGGTCCCGGATACCACGCGGGGTCGGAAGACGACCCCAACGGTCACAGCGCGGCGGACAAGACCGCCACCGCGCCGTACGTGATCATGCTCGCCGGCGGATCAACGCCGATCGAGGTGTACCGACGGGTCAGCGAGCATCCGCCGCGCCACGTCCACCCCGCGGTGTATCTGATGCTCTCCGACGATCGATACGTACCGCGGGACGACGAGCGGTCCAACTTCGGGAACATCGCGCCCCTCCTCGACGATCTGGGACTGCCGGAGGAACGGTTCGTTCACGTCGACACCTCCCTGCCCGTCGATGAGGGAGTCGCCCGATTCAGCGGCGATATCCACGCCCTGGGACGGCGATCGGCGATCTTCGCCCTTGGTGTCCTCGGGATCGGCGCCGATGGGCATACGGCGAGCCTCTTTTCCGCCGACGCGGTCCCAGCACCGGTCCGCCCCGGCGCGTCCGAGACGTTCGCCGGAGGCGGAATGCTCCTCACCATACCGGGGGAAGCTGCCGCAGTGACCACCGGCGTCCACGGCGGGGTTCCCCGTGTATCGGTGACCCCCGAGGTTCTTCTGTCATTCCGGAAACTGATCTTCTTTGCCCCCGGTGCGGCGAAACGTGACATCCTGTACGAGCTGAGCCGTCGTCCCGAGGACTATCCGGCGGGTCGGATCATGCTTCACCATCCCAACGCATCGATATGGACCGACGAGGCGCCCCGTGTCAGATAAACAGAAATCCGCAGATCGCTGGAAAGAGATCGCCGTCGAGTGGCACCGCCACTTCGGGGGCAAAATGGAGACAACCCCCCGCTGCGTCGTCCGGGGAATGGACGATTTCTCGGTGTGGTACTCTCCGGGGGTCGCCGAGGCGTGCGAAGCGATCGCCGCCGAACCGGACCTGGTAGACGAGCTCACGAACCGATGGAACACCGTGGCGGTGGTCTCCGACGGCAGTCGCGTTCTCGGTCTCGGTGATATCGGGGCGAAGGCGGGGTACCCGGTGATGGAGGGGAAGGCGCTGCTCTACAAGTATCTCGGCGGCGTCGACAGTATGCCGATCATGCTCGCCGACAAGGACCCGGACAGCATCATCCGGACCGTCCTCAACCTGCAACCCGGCTTCGGAGGGATCAACCTCGAGGATATCTCACAGCCCAAATGCTTCCGGATTCTCGATACTCTCAGGAAGGAAGCGGAGATCCCCGTCTGGCACGACGACCAGCAGGGAACCGCGACGGTCACCCTCGCAGGGCTTCTCAACGCCCTGGAGATCGTCGGAAAACCGATCGAAGATGTACGGATCGCCTTCATCGGCTCCGGTGCGGCCAACGTCGCCTGCGCGCGGCTGATCTTCGCCCGCGGCGCCGACCCGGAGAAGTGCACCGTCAACGACAGTCGCGGGATCCTGACCACCGACCGGGAGGATCTCCGGAAGAGCCGGAACGACTACCCCGAGAAGTGGCAGCTCGCGGAGATCACCAACCGTGACGGCCGGACCGGCGAGATCCCCGACGCCCTCGAAGGCGCCGACGTGGTGATCTCCCTCTCCCGACCGGGCCCGGGGACGATCAGGCCCGAATGGATCGACCGGATGGCGCCGGACCCGATCGTGTTTCCCGAAGCGAACCCGGTGCCGGAGATCTGGCCCTGGGAGGCGCAGGAGCACGGGGCGGTGGTGGTCGCCACCGGGCGAAGTGATTTTCCCAACCAGGTGAACAACTCCCTCTGTTTTCCCGGGATCTTCCGGGGAACCCTCGACGTCCGGGCGACGACGATCAGCGACGAGATGTGTTTCGCCGCCGCCGACGCGATCGCCGGACGCGCGCGGAACCACCCCGATTTCGGCCCGGATCGGATCATGCCGACGATGGAGGAGTGGGATCTCTTCGGGGATATCGCCGCCGCGGTGGGTATCACCGCCCAGGAACAGGGCCTCGCGAAACGAACGATCCCCGCCGCGGAACTTCGTCGCATCGCCCTGGACCGGATCGAGCGGAGCCGCAGGATCACTGCGGTGATGATGGAAACGGGACTGATCACAGGAGCACCGGATGTATGAAGTTGCGATAGTCGGAGGGGGCCCGGCGGGACTCGCCGCGGCGATGTACTGCATTCGCAAAGGGATGGACGTCCAGCTGATAACCGCGACCCTCGGGGGCAAATCGGTTCTCGGCCTCACCCTTCCCGACATGAGCGAGTACCACGTCATCAAGGCACGAGAACAGGTACGCGCCTTTCAGAGTCGGATCGAGTACCTCAGCCACACCTGGCGGAAAGGGAACGTGACTGCGATCCGTGAGGAAGGAGAGCGCTTCGTCCTCGACGTGTCGACGGCGGTCACGCGCCGGACCGACGGGATCAACGACGGAGGCGCAGCAACCGGTTCGGCTACCGCGACGAGTGCCGGCAACGGCAGCCCCGACAGTGCCGGGGGGGGAACGGTACAGCTCGAGTCGGAACGGTTGATCATCGCCACCGGCACGACTCCCCGGCGATTCGACGTACCTGGTGTAGCCGAATTCTTCGGAAATGCCCTTGGCAGCAGCGCGATCAGTTACTCTCACCTCCTGCGGGAACGTCACGCAGTGGTAATCGGCGACTCCGACCGGGCGATCGAAAGCGCAATCGAGCTCTCGATGCAGTGTTCCACCGTCTCCCTCGTGATGGAACCCCACGCCCGGTACTCCCACCGGCATCTGGAGATCGCAAGTGGGCGGGAGAACGTCGAGATCTTCAACGGCTACCGCCTGTTACGCGTCGAAGGTGACACCTTTGCGCGAGGCGTCGTTCTGTGCCGGGGCGATTCGGATCACGGAGAGTGCTCTCCGCAAAAGACCCTCGCGGCGGACGTGTTCTTTCTGGAACGGGAGCCGGACCCGAACTCCGACCTCGTCGGGCACCTGGTAAGCCGCAATTCCCGCGGCGCGATTTACGTCAACGAACGGAACGAGACCAATCATCCTCGGGTCTTTGCCGCCGGAGACGTGACCACCGTCGGGATCGAGCAGATCCTCGTCGCTCTCGGTGAGGGTGCCCGGGCGGGCCTGAGCGCCTACCGGCAACACACGATGCAGTTGTAGCACAAAATCAGCTGTTCCTTCGCTCCGGCAACTCGACGAAGAACCGCGAACCCTCGCCGGGACGCGACTCGACCCGGACCGTCCCGTGGTGGGCGATCACGATCGCACGAACGAGGCTCAACCCGAGGCCGAGGCCGGGCTTAGCCGGCTGAAGGACTCCCCGATACATCCGCTCCCAGATCCGCTCTTGCTCCTCCGCGTCAATGCCGGGGCCGGTGTCGGAGACGAGTATTTCGACGGTCGGCGGTGCGGAGCGAACCCGGGATGAGTCGGAAGCGCCTGATTCAGCGCCACCACGAGACGAGGGCGCACCAGACCGCGAACCGCCGGCGTCGATACGCCGCGCCGAGAGACGCACGGTGCCGTTCTCGCGACAATACTTCACCGCGTTGTCGACGAGGTTCGCCACGACCTGCTGCAACCGTACCCGATCAGCCTCGACGGAAAGCGCCTCGGGCACCTCGATCTCGATCGTGATCCCCCGCTCTTCGGCGATCAGCTCGTAGAGGTCCCGGATCTCCAGAAAGAGACGTCGCAGTTCAACGAACTGGTAATCGAGCTGGATCACCCCGCTCTCCGCCTCGGTGATATCGAGAAGAGTGTTGACGAATCGAAGAATCTCGTCGCTCTGCTCCACCGTACCGGCGAGAGCGGATTCCATCTCCTCGGGGTTTCCGTTGCGCAGGGCGAGCTCCGCCTGAGCGCGCAAACGGGTGATCGGCGTCCGCAGATCGTGGGCGACCATGTCGACGGTGTTGCGCATCCCGTCGACGAGGCGGTCGATCCGCCCGAGCATCCGGTTGATCAGCTCCACGAGCTGCGCGAGTTCGCCGCCGCCGGTCCCCTGTTCGACCCGCGCATCGAGACGCCCCGTCTCGATGATCTCCCGCGCCACCGCGGTCACCCGTGCAATCGGTCGGAGGGCACGGCTGGCGATGCCGAGGCCGACAACCACCCCCGCGACCACCACCGCGGTGGCGATGAGAAAAAAGTTGCGTTGAAAGAGTGCGAGAAGCCGCGTTCGCGTCTCTGTGGAAAGACCGAGCTGGAGATAGTACTCGTCGGACAGCCAGATCCCGCCCACCTCGATCGCGAAATCGTGGTCCGGAGAGGTGAGACGGTGGAGCGATGCGGGATCGAGGTCCGCCATCTCGAGACTGCGGATGTTAAAGTCGTCCCACACCCTGGGATAACTCAACAGAAGCGTCTCGTTCTGCCGGGAAGCGATGCGGACGAAGAACGGGCGTTCCCCGACGACGAGATTATCAACCTCGATCTGCTCCTGGAGCAACTCGATCCCGCCGGTCTGGAACTGCGCCCAGTATCCGAGGAGACGCTGCTGCATATCCCGGAGTTCGTCCTGCTGCAACGTCCGGTAGAGAGAGTAAAAAGACAGTCCGAAGAGAACGACAACACTGAGGATCGATACAGTGGTATAGATGAGAGTGAGGCGCAGTCGCGTGCTCAGGCCGGGGAGTCGCCTCTTTCCAGAGCCGTCGGGTGCCATCACTCCCCCTCCGGGCGATAGACGTAGCCCACACCACGTACCGTGTGGATAACCTTCGGCTCGAAATCGCGGTCGATCTTGCCACGGAGGCGGGACACCAGCACATCCACCACGTTGGTCTGGGGATCGAAGTCGTAGCTCCAGACGTGCTCCAGAATCATCGTCTTGGTCAGGACCTGCCCGGGATGGCGAAGGAAGAATTCCAGCAAAGCAAACTCCCGGGGCTGGAGGTCGATCGTCGTGCCCTGACGCGTGACGCGCCGGGAGAGGAGGTCCATCTTGATATCGCCCTCGGCGAGGGCGGTGATCCCGTGGGCGGTACCGCCCCCCGGTCCGTTGCCGCTCCTGCCACCGCTTTTACCGTCCGACGCGGCGTGATCACCCATCAGGGATCGACGAATCAGCGCCTCGACGCGAGCGTGGAGTTCAGCAAAGGAGAACGGCTTGGTGAGATAGTCGTCGCCGCCGGCGCGCAGTCCACTGATCCGGTCGTCCACCGTCTGCCGGGCGCTGAGAATCATGATAGGAGTCCCGACGTGGCGGTCACGCAGCTCCTCAATGAGCCACAGGCCGTCCTTTCCGGGAAGCATGAGGTCCACCACCAGCACGTCGTATTCGTTGAGTGTCGCCGCACCGAGGGCCTCCTCGGCGGTTGCCAGATGATCTACCCGGTACCCCGCTTCGGTGAGACCTTTCTTGAGAAACTGGGCGATCTTTGCGTCGTCTTCTACGATCAGGATGCGCACGATGGAGAGTATACTACAACGAGAGTTTTTCCTGTAAGGCAGGTCGGCGCCTGATGCTATCCGAGGCCGTATATTACCGACATCGCTTCCTCCCGGGGGGCGAGCCGCGTGGTAATCAGGGTTGCCAGGCGAACGATCGATTCAGGATCACGGCGTTCGATCGCTTCTCGCAAGCCCTTCGCGATCTCCTCTACCAGTATAGCCGTCTCTGCTCCTCCGATCAAAGGTGATACTTGTATCACCTCCGAAATCGGTACAGTGCTTTCGGAAGAGGGAAAACCATCCTAACAGGAACAGGTGAGGCGCCGGGGGCTGCGCGGTAAGCCGGCTCAAAGGTGCCGAACGTATCGGTTGTGGCGCGGGGGGCCGGTGGTAACTGGAGTACCAGTGCGACAGATCCCGGATCCGGCAGATCAAAGGATGATTCTTTCGCGGTAGAATGGCCTGCGGTTTGTGGCGTACCGGTGAACTCCACCGTATCACCACCTGTTAAGACATCTCCCGGACTGACACAACCGCAGAGCAAAACCAAGAACCATAGAATACAACCGCTAATTTGACCTTTTGACACAACCGACCACCGCTTTTTGCATTGCGTGTCTCCGATTATTCCGCGAAATACCGGCATCCAACGGATGGAAGGCACGCTTTCGGAAACTTTCTGCCGGAACAGCGACTGCGATGGATGAGACCCCGTGCCGATGATATATTGAAGGGGCAGATGAAAACTCCAGAAGTCAGAAACGGACGGACAGTACAGACACTTCTCGTTACCGTAGCTACCGGAGCGTTGCTCCTTGCCGGGTGCCCCACCAGTGTGGACTTTGACGACTATGAGAGTGTGAATCTGATCGGGGCGCGAGGGTTTGACAGCGGTAACTGGTATATCCAGGACGGATTGCTGGCCGGTTCTTCCGACCCTGGAACGGGTGAGGTCGCGGCGGTTGATTATCTTGTCTGGGAGTCAACTGCAGAAGCCGGGCCATCTGGCGTCTCCGGGCCGGTGTACCGTCTTCACGTACCCAACCTTCTGCCGAATGGTGATTTGGAAGGATCATCCGATGCGGGACCTCCGTTTTCCTTTGATCACGACGGAGAACACTGGGTAGAAGGGGATATTGATACTACCACAACTAACGAATCAAATGCCCAGGCGGCTGGTTCACCGATAGCCGGGTCCGAATCGCTCAGGCTCGATCATGACTCCTCGGAAGTCTACTATGCCCTGAACCTTCAGAATGCATTGACCGACGGATTTATCAACGGTGCGGACTACGCCTTCCGGTTTCTGATCAATTCGGAAGCTCAGAATATGGCTCTTGAGATGAACAACAACCCTGGCGACGGCGGGAGTGCAGCTTCCGACGGAGACAGTAACAACCGGTTTGAACTGTCTCTCTCTGCGACCGGAACAACCGTGGAAGTACCGATCGCCGGTGACACCAGTCAG
>JBKHFT010000064.1:0-16774 GCA_046540055.1 Alkalispirochaeta sp. | reverse complement strand
ATCGACGCGTTGCGGTTGAGCGCGGGACGGTCCGACGGCGCCGGGTGAACACGATAGGAGGTCTGCTTCAGGAAGGACGAAGAGTTCTCGCTGCGGGGGAGTCACCCTATCTGGACTCTCTTGTGCTCCTGGAGTGGGCCACCGGCGTCGATCGGACGACTCTTCTTGCGGAGCTACCCTCTTCCGCCGAGGAGTGGTGCTCCCCGCGGCAGGTATCGATCTATCGGCAGGCCCTCCTCGAACGGTCCGGGGGGAAACCGGTTGCCTATATTACCGGTACGAAAGAGTTTTACGGACGTCCGTTTTGTGTGGGACCGGGGGTGCTCGTTCCGCGTCCCGATTCGGAATCCCTTGTGGAGCGGTGTATCGAGATTCTCTCCTCCTTCGGCGGCGACGGACCGATCCGGTTTCACGACTGTTGCACCGGTAGTGGATGCCTCGGAATCACCGTTGCCCTCGAGGTTGTCGCATCCGGGAAGCGGCCCGTCGAAGCAACGTTGAGCGACATCGACGAGGAAGCCCTTGCGTGGACGCGGCGCAACGTGGAACGTCTCGTTCCTGTCGGGACGCCGGGGCTCACGATCACTGTGGAACGGCGAGACCTGTTGACACCCTGGGAACGCATCGGCGATCCGGATCACCAGATCCGTCGCGAAGGGGGAAGCGCCCTGGATCTGGTGGTCGCCAATCCGCCGTACCTTACGGAGGAGGAGACCGATGCTGCGCTTGCCCGGGGATGGGAAGAGCCGAGGAGGGCACTCGCTGCGGGGGAACGTGGCCTGGACGTGATCGAGGTTCTCGGTGCGGAGGCATTTTCATCGATGCGTCCGGGAGGGTATCTTATAATAGAACACGGTTCCTCCCAGGGAGCCGCGGTGCGAGGATTGTTACGAGCCGCCGGTTTTGCGTCGGTCGCCTCCGGGCGGGACCTTGCAGGAATGGAACGGTATACAGAGGGACAGGTACCGGAATAATGTTGCAGTCAATTACAGATCTGGAACAGGCGATCTCCTCTTACTCTGCGGCGGACCAAAGCCGGATACTCGAGGCGGCAAAACTGTCCGACTCTCTCCACAAGGGACAGATGCGTGATTCCGGAGAACCCTATTTCGTCCACCCCCTGCAGGTCGCGGAAATCCTGATCGAGATGAAACTTGATGCCGCGACGATCGCCGCATCCCTCCTCCACGATGTCCTGGAGGACACGATCCTCACACGGGCGGAGCTCAAGAAGCAGTGCGGACGGGAAGTTGACTCCCTCGTGTACGGAGTGACCAAGATCTCCGTAGTGAAAGCGAAAAATAAGAGCTTTCAGGAGGCGGAGACGATCCGGAAGATGCTTCTGGCGATGGTAAAGGATGTTCGGGTCATTCTCATCAAACTTGCGGACAAGCTGCACAATATGCGGACCCTGCAGTACAAAGAGGGGCCGCGACAGCGGGAGATCGCTCAGGAGACCCTCGACATCTACGCTCCTCTCGCGGGACGCCTCGGTATCAGCTGGTTGAAAGACGAACTCGAAGATCTTTCTCTCAAGCATCTCCATCCCGATATCTACCAACTGATCAAGGACCGCGTTTCGGAAAAGCGGGACAACCGGGCGAACTACCTGAAACGGATCAAGGAGACGATCCGGAAAGCAGCGCGGAAAGAGAAGATCCCCGTCGTCGTCGAAAGCAGGGCGAAGCATTTCTACAGCATCTACCACAAGATGAAACGGTTCGGGAAAGATATCGACGAGATCTACGACCTCTTCGGGGTGCGGATGCTGTGCGACACGAAAACGGAGTGCTATCAGCTCCTCGGGCTGGTACACCGCCTCTGGCCCCCGATCGAGGGTCGTTTCAAGGACTACATCGCTATGCCGAAGAGTAACCAGTACCAGAGCCTCCATACGGCGGTGCTCGGTTACGACGGCAAGATCGTCGAGTTCCAGATACGAACCCACGAGATGCATCGGACCGCAGAGTACGGCGTCGCGGCACACTGGCTCTACAAACGGGGACTCACTCGTGAGCGGTTTCGTCCCGGAGACCTCGCGATCATGCACCGTGTACGGTATCTCAAGGATGCGAAGATCACCACCGATGAGTTCCTCGAAGAGATCAAGCGGGAGATTCTCCGGGATTCGATCTACGTGTTCACCCCGAAGGGTGACGCGATCCAGCTGCCGAAGGGGGCCACCGCGATCGACTTCGCGTATCACATCCATACCGAGGTAGGACATCGGACGATGGGAGCCAAAGCGGACGGAGCGATCGTACCGTTGAAAGAGCCTCTGAAAAACACTCAGGTCATCGAGGTCCTCACGAGTCCCAGCGCACACCCTCACCTGAACTGGCTTCGGTACGCCAGGACCTCCCGGGCACGTAGCAAGATCCGAGCGTGGCTCAACAAGAACGACGAGAATCTGATCATCGATCAGCGGATCATCGCCAGAAAAAGCGCCCGGAACGATGCGCCCCACGGGGATACAGGGGGGAAACGTCAGGCACCCGGCAGATCCGAGGGGAGCCCCACCGTCGAGACGAATCAGATCCTCGACGAACACAAAGTGGCGATCCGGGTGGGTAAAGAGAAAGACCTTCTCATCCACTTTGCCCAATGCTGCTCACCCACGACCGGCGACGATATCGTGGGATACGTCTCCCGCGGCCGAGGGATCATTATCCACAAGCGCGACTGCAAGAGCCTCATGAGTATCCCCGATGTGCAGGAGCGCATGATCGAGGTCGAATGGGAGACGGTCTCGCCGAAGACGACACACCGCTTCCGCGTCGCCGCCCGACGCTCGTCGGATCTGTTCAGCGAGATCGAGGGTGCGGTGCGTAAAGTCCACGGGCATCTGATCGAAGGACGTATCGACGAGACCAGTCAGGGAACGCTGGAAGCGAGTTTCACCCTCGAGGTGGAGCGCCGGCAGGACCTCCGGAAGATTGCAAAATGCATTCGGGCGATCCCGGCGGTGATGAGCCTCCATGATCTGCCCGACGGATAACCGGAAATATCACGCCTCACTGAGCCTTCATCACCGGCCGTTACTCACCGGGCGCCGCTTTCCTAATAGTTTTTGTAATGTTTATTGCCGCCGCATCGATCCGTGTGTACCTTTGGGTCATGGCAACGATAACGTTCAAAGGCAATCCTGTACAAACGAGTGGTGAGCTTCCGGCTCACGGCAAGAAGGCTCCCGATTTCGTGTTGACCACCGAATCCCTCGAGGATGTCGGTCTCGGCGCGTACGCGGGCAAGAAAAAGATCCTCAACATCGTACCGAGTCTCGACACCGGCGTATGCGCTGCCAGTGCCCGACGATTCGACAAAGAGGTGGCTTCTCTCGACGGCGTGGTCTGTCTGACCGTCTCCGACGATCTTCCCTTTGCGTCGTCGCGATTCTGCAAAGCCGAGGGCGTCTCGAACGTGATCACCCTCAGTGAACTTCGAAACCGCGAGTTCGGAAGCGCCTACGGGTGCCGGATGGTCGATGGACCTCTCGCAGGTCTCCTGAGTCGTGCCGTCGTGGTCCTCGACGAAAACGATACCGTCATCTACACCGAGCAGGTGCCGGAAATCGCGCAGGAGCCGAACTACGAGGCCGCCCTCAACGCGGTTCGTTGAATTGACAGCTCCCCGGAACGCCACTACGATGGCGACCCGGGGATGTGATGGACGAAACTGATCGAGACAACACTCACAATACACTGCAGAACGACGCGGGAACACCGGTAGAAAAACTCGTCAGCGATGCGCGGCGGATTCAGTCTGCGGCGTTGTTCGTTGCACTGATCACCGCAGGGGCCCTCGTGGCGATCCCGCTTCCGGGAACCCCCGTTCCGATCGTACTCCAGAACGCGTTCGTGGTACTCACGGGTCTCGTTCTCGCCCCGGCGTGGGCGGCTCTGACCGTCGGGGTATACCTCCTGTTAGGCGCGATCGGTCTGCCCGTATTCGCCGGCGCGACGGGCGGGCTCGCCCATTTCGCAGGACCAACCGGGGGATTCCTGGTCGGGTATCTCCCTGCCGTTTTCGTGACCGCGATCGTGTACACTCCCCGGACAGGCAGATCCCGCGTTTCCGCGGGGAAACAGAACGACGACGGCACTGGACGCGATGCTACCCGCCGTGGAGATGGAGATGGTACGCGCTTCGAGAGGTCGGGAATCCCCGGGACGATACGGTTGGCGACCGCGGTCGCATCGGGTTTTCTGGTCCCCTATCTCCTCGGTGTTCCCCGGCTGGCGATGGTAGCGTCCCTGTCCCTACCTGCGGCGATTTCCGCGGCGATGATACCCTTCCTACCGGGAGATCTCGTGAAGGGGATTCTCGTCTTTCTGATCATACGGGGAATACCCGGGACGGTATGGCGACGCTTGCGGTAACGGACCTGACCGTAGAGTTGGGAGAACCGCGAGAACCGGTACTGAAAGAGATCTCGTTCATCGCCGAAACCGGATCGATCGTTCTTGTCGTCGGTGCCAACGGATCGGGAAAATCGGTGCTGATCCGTACGATCCTCGGTCTGCACCATCCCCATTCCGGTACGATCGCCGTCGACAACGTTGTGCTTACCCGCGGCGCATTTCCCGCCTTTCACAGACGATGCGGCGTCACCTTCCAGAACACCGACCTGCAGATCTTCGGTGACACCGTTGAAACGGACCTTCTCATTGGAAAGGAGGGACACCCTCCCCCGGACCGGGGATTTCTCGAATCCTTCGGCATCGCGTCGCTCCTCCACCGCGATCCCGCGGAACTCAGCGGTGGACAGCGTCGACGGGTTGCACTGGCCGGTGCGTTCTACGGCGCCCCGGATCTTCTCCTTCTCGATGAACCGTTCATCGAACTCGACTACCCGCACATTCTGCAACTCCTGCAGCGGATCCGGGAAGCACGGGATCGAGGCGCAACGGTGCTGATCGCGTCCCACGAGACGCGGGATATCTGGGAACTCAGTGACCGGGTAATTCTCCTCGACAAGGGGAACGTTTCCGCTGTCGGCACACCGGGGGAGGTCGAGGAGAAGATCGGTCCCGAAATCGGGCTGCGTCCGATCGGTTCGGGAGAGCGCCGGCGATCGACGGGGAATCGGCGTTCCCGGGGAGCACCGCAGTGAGCAGACGGATACGGGAAGTCCTCGCCCTCGCGGGCATGATCGCGATACAGATCGGATTGCTCCGTATCTCGTCGCCTATCGTCGCCGCGGCAGCCCTCGCCCTTCTCTGGTTGGTGGCGGGTATCCGGGGTCTGCCGCTTCGACGAACACTACCCGCGATGCGTGGTGTCCTGGTCCTCCTTGTGCCGGTACTTCTCTTTCGATTTCTCTCCCTCGGGTTCTCACCGACCACGTTTTTCCCCTGGGCCGCGTACACAATACGCCTCGTCGCGGCGGTGATCGCCGCTCAACTCCTCCTTCATGAGATCGGCCCCACCGGTGTACGACGGGGGCTGGCGTTCTTCTTGCGACCTCTTCCTCGCATCGTTGCGGAACCGACGGAAGCGATCGCTGCTTCGGCGCTCTATCTGATTCCCGGAGTTCTCGCCCGTATATCAGCTGTTCGAGGCGCGGCGCGGGTACGGTTCGGCGGGGGAGAACGGGGCGACCGCGGTCGCGGCGCCCTGATTCGACGGCACGCCGGAATATACCGCGCCGTGTTGCTCGGTCTCTTTTCGATTCCCCAGGGACGTGCGGAAGCGATGGTGGTACGAGGTGTGCAGGCACCTTCGGAACCGCGCGGTACCGATGGCCGACGGAACCGATCGGACGGGGATCGTCAAAGGTGATCCACGTGGTCCTCTACGAACCGGAGATTCCGCCGAACACGGGAAACATCGCTCGAACCTGTGCGGCGACGGGTACTCCCCTCCATTTGATCAAGCCCCTCGGGTTCTCGATCAGTGACCGACACCTCCGGCGGGCGGGGCTCGATTACTGGGATGATCTCGACCTTGTCGTGCACGACGATTTCACCGCATTCGAACGTTCTCTCGATGGAGGCTCCGTGCGACTTGCTCTGTTGACGACGAAGGGAACGCTTCGATACGACCAGATTCGCCCTCCGTTGCCCGAAGAGGAGCTCTATCTCCTGTTCGGACCGGAAACGCGGGGACTTCCGGCGGATCTCCTTGCACGCCACCGGGAGCACAGGTATCGTGTTCCCATGAAACAGGGCCTTCGGTCCCTCAATCTGAGCAACTCCGTTGCGATCGTGTTGTACGAGCAGCTGAGAAAACGTGACTTTGCCGACCTGGTATGAGCGGCATCGTTGTGATGGGAACAGGAGCATGGCGATGAAAAATATCGGGATCATCGGAACAGGATTTATGGGCTCGGCGATCATGCAGGCGATTCTCCGGGAACACCGGGAGGTGCAGATCGGAATCGTCGAGAAAGACCCGGCTCGACGGGAGTACGGAACGAGGGAACTGGGAGCGATCGACTTTTCGGCGGAACCGGAGGAGCTCTTCGGTTTCTCCGAGCTGGTGTTCCTTGCGATCAAACCACAGGATCTTGCCCCCTTCGGCGAAAGTATCGGCGCCGCCGGCAGAAACGCTGCCGTCCTTTCGATGCTCGCGGGCACCCCCATTGCGACGATCGCCGCATCGATCGGAACACCACGAGTGATCCGGATCATGCCGAATCTCGCCGCAGAGATCGGGAAAGCGGTGACCGGTATCGCCTTCGCGGATGCGATCCCTCTTGAGACGAAGACGGAGGTACTGGATCTGCTCCGCGGCGTGGGAACCCTCATCGAGGTCCGGGAAGAGCTCCTCAACGCGATCACCGGTGTCTCCGGCAGCGGAATCGCCTTCGCCTTCGAATTTATCAACGCCCTCGCTCTGGCCGGCGTGGAAGAGGGACTACCCTTCCCTCAGGCGCTGACCGCCGCGCGGGACGTCGTTGAAGCGGCTGCGCTCCTCCTGAAAAGCGAAGAGGTGCATCCCGAAGTTCTCGTCTCCCGCGTATGTTCTCCCGGGGGAACGACGATACGCGGGATTCGGGCCCTCCACGATACGGGGTTCACTTCCTCCGTGATCGCCGCCGTCGCGGCGGCAACGGAACGTTCACGCGAACTCGAAGGGTGACGAAACGGTCGGTTCGGAGCCCGGCACCGGCCCGGCGCTACCGGTCGCAGGTCCAACGAAGCCCGGCTTCCCCTGGACGGATGGAGCGGTGACGCCGGTGATCTTGTTCGATCTGGTCCCCTTCGGTAAGATACGCCCATGCTCGACCTGAAATTCGTCCGGAACAACCCCGACCTCGTCCGGAAAAACATCGCAGACCGGAACGTGACCGCCGATCTTGATACGGTACTCGCCCTCTACGACCGCCGCAACGAGACGCTCCAGGCGGTGGAGGAACTGCGCACGCGGCGGAACGAGAACGCCTCCCGAATGAAAGGGAAACTCGAGGCCGACGAGCGGCAGACGCTGATCGACGAAGGGAAACGCCTCAAGGAGGAGATCTCCGGCAAAGAGGAGGAACTCCGTGCGGTGGAGGATCAACTTTACGCCGCCGCGGAAACGCTGCCGAATATGACCCACCCCGACGTACCGATCGGAGCCGACGAGTCGGCGAACAGAGAGATCGAGGTGGTCGGCACCGTCCCGACTTTTTCGTTCACCCCGAAAGACCACGTCCAACTCGGTACCGATCTCGATATCGTCGATTTCGAACACGCAGCAAAGGTGTCGGGAGCGAAGTTCTACTACCTCCGCAACGAGGGGGTGTTTCTCGAACTCGCCTTGACCCGTTTCGCTCTGGATATCCTCACGGAACGGGGGTTCACCCCGATGATCACTCCCGATATTGCCCGAACCAGCGTGGTTGCCGGTATCGGGTTCAACCCTCGTGGTCCCGAGTCGAATATTTATAACCTCGAAGATGAAGAGACGAGCCTCGTCGGAACTGCGGAGATCACCCTCGGGGGCTACTACGCCGACGAGACGCTCTCCACCGACGAGCTACCCCTGCGCATGGCGGGGCTCTCCCACTGTTTCCGGAGAGAAGCGGGAGGGGCAGGACAGTTTTCCCGGGGGCTCTACCGGGTTCACCAGTTTACGAAGGTTGAAATGTTCATCCTCTGCCACCCCGATGACTCCGATCGGTACCACCAGGAGATGCTCGCCACCGAAAAGGATATCTTCTCCAGTCTGGGTATTCCCTTTCGGGTACTCGACATCGCCAGCGGTGATCTCGGTGGCCCGGCGTACCGCAAGTTCGATCTCGAAGCGTGGATGCCGGGACGTGGTGACGCCGGAGAGTGGGGCGAGGTCACCAGCACCTCAAACTGCACCGACTTCCAGAGCCGTCGTCTCAATATCCGGTACCAGCAGCTCCTCGAGTCGGGGAAAAAGGAGCGGGGGTATATCCATCTCCTCAACGGGACGGCGATCGCGATCTCAAGGGCGATCATCGCGATCCTCGAGAACTTTCAGAACGCCGACGGCTCTGTGACGATTCCCGAGGCACTTCGATCCTACACCGGTTTCGACCGGATACCTCCAAGGAGCTCGTGATCTCAACGGTACCGTTCGTTCCACAGACACCGCGGATCATCGCGGAGATCGGGACCGCCCACGGCGGAGACCTCCATCACGCCCGGGAGCTGATCTCCGCCGCGAAATCCGCAGGAGCTGATACCGCGAAGTTCCAACTCGTCCGGGCCGACGAGATCCTCCACCCCCTCTCCGGTTCGGTTGACCTTCCGGGAGGTTCCCTTCCGCTTTACGAGCGCTTTCGTGAGTTGGAGCGGGATATCTCGTTCTACCAGCATATCCAGGAGACGTGTACGCAGGAGGGGATTCGGTTTCTCTGCACCCCCTTCGGGATCGAGAGCGCACGCATGCTGCGCACCCTGGGGGTCGACGAGTACAAGGTAGCCTCTCCGGAGTTGAACCACCACCCCCTTCTACGGGAGATCTCCGGGTACAGCAAACCGATCATTCTTTCGACGGGGGTCGCGAGAATCCGTGACATCGGTGAAACTCTCGACCTCCTCGAGTCGCTCAACGTTCATGTCCCGATTCAACTCCTCCACTGTGTAACCTCGTACCCCGCCCGGGAGGAGGAGTACAACATTCGTGTTCTTCCGGCGATGCGGAGGATCTTCGGGTTCCCCGTGGGGATCTCCGATCACTCGATCGACCCGATACTAGTACCGGTCCTCGCCGCGATATACGGCGCGGTAACGATAGAAAAGCACATCACCCTCTCCCGCGACGACGGCGGCCTCGACGACCCGATCGCTCTTGATCCGCCGGAGTTCAGGCGGATGGTCGATGCGATATCGGAGATCACCGGGCGCCTCGCCGAATCGACCGACGAGATCGATTATCGTCGAATCCAGGAAGTCCTCGTAGACGAACTTCGTGATACGTACGGCGATGAACGGGTCGAATCGGTCCTGGGCGACGGCGTCAAACGCCTCGCTCCGAGCGAGACGCGGCACTACGGCTTCACCAACCGCAGCATCCACGCACTGGACACGATCCGCGAAGGAGAGGTTCTGACGGCGGAACGCCTTGCGGTCCTGCGAAGCGAAAAGAATCTCACCCCCGGACTGCACCCGCGATACTGGGAGGTGATTCTCGGTCAACGTACCGGAAGAACGGTTCGCCCCGGAGAGGGCATTCGGTGGGACCATCTCCTCGGTTGTACACCGGGGACCGCCGAATCGGCGGTCCCCCCTGCCGCCGACGGGTGATCAGCGGCTCATTATCCGGTTACGCTACGAACTTGCGCAGCACCGTGTGGAGTATTCCTCCGTTCCGGTAGTACTGCACCTCGACGGGTGTGTCGATGCGGCATACCGTGCGGAACGTGCGGCTCCCGCCATCCTCGCCGGTAACGGATACCGTTACCTCTTGCCCCGGCTTCAGGTCATCATCGACATCGATCGAGTACGTTTCAAATCCGGTAAGCCCGAGGGTCTCCGCGTTCTCCCCCGGCATATACTGGAGCGGCAGAACACCCATCCCGACGAGGTTGCTCCGGTGGATCCGCTCGAAGCTTTCGGCGATCACCGCCCGCACGCCGAGTAGCTGCGTTCCCTTCGCCGCCCAGTCCCGGGATGACCCCATTCCGTAGTCCTTTCCGGCAAGGACGATCGTGGGAATACCGGCGTCTTTGTACCGCTCGGCAGCATCATAGATACTCATGACCTCCCCGGTAGGAACGTAGGTTGTAACGGAGCCCTCCGTGCCGGGAGCCATCCTGTTCCGGAAGCGGATATTTGCAAAGGTACCCCGGGTCATGATCCGATCGTTCCCCCGGCGGCTGCCGTAGGAGTTGAAGTCTTTCCGTTCTACACCGCGGCCCTGCAGGAACGTCCCGGCGGGGCTGTCCGGGGCGATCGCGCCGGCGGGACTGATATGATCGGTAGTGATCGAATCACCCGCCTTGACGAGGACCCTCGCCCCGGTGATCGCGGTGATCGGATCGACGTCAAGGGTCATATCTTTGAAGAACGGCGGCTCCTGGATGTAGTTCGAGTTCTCCTGCCACTCGTAGATCGCCGAACCGGTGACGGGGATCGCGTTCCACGTCTCGTTGGAATCCTCAAGGCCGGTGTAACTCTCGATGAACGCATCGCGATCAAGGGCCTGTTGTACGTACTCCTGCAGTTCGTCGGCACTCGGCCAGATCTCGTGGAGGTAGACCGGGGTGCCGTCGGAGCCGGTACCGATCGGTTCCGTGGAAAGATCGATATCTACCGTACCGGCGAGGGCGTAGGCCACAACGAGGGGTGGAGACATCAGGAAATTTGCCTTCGTATGGGGGTTGATCCGGCCTTCAAAGTTCCGGTTCCCCGAGAGTACGCCGGCGACGACGAGATCCCCCGCCTCGATGCCCTTGGCGATATTCTCGGGGACGGGACCGCTGTTCCCGATGCAGGTGGTGCATCCGTATCCCACCAGGTAGAACCCCGTCTTCTCGAGATACTCCATCAGCCCCGTTCGCTGGAGGTACTCGGTGACAACCATCGATCCCGGAGCGAAGCTCGTCTTGATCCACGGTTTTCGTCCGAGACCCCGTTCGATCGCCTTCTTTGCAAGGAGCCCCGCGCCGAGGAGAACGCTGGGATTGCTGGTATTGGTACAGCTCGTGATCGCCGCGATCACCACGTCCCCTTGAGTCAGTTCTTTCGACGACCCGTCGTCGAGCACGACAGGGGCACTCTTCTTCGTTTCATCCCTGGTGAGGCCGTAGCCGCCCTTCTCGACGGGAGTCACCATCAGCTCCTCCCACCGTTTTTTCACGTCGCTGACGGCGATCCGGTCCTGCGGGCGCTTCGGACCGGCGATACTCGGCTCGATCTCACCCAGATTGAGATCGAGAACCGCCTCGAACTCGGGGTCCGGCGTCGCGTCGGTGCGGAACATCTCCTGCGCCCGGGCGTACTCCTCTACCGTCCGTATCTGCTCCTCCGAGCGCCCCGTAGACCACATGTAGTCGAGAGTCTGCCGGTCGATCGGGAAGTATCCCATCGTTGCACCGTACTCGGGAGCCATGTTGGAGATCGTGGCACGATCCGGAACGGTCATCTGGCTGAGACCGGGACCGAAGAACTCGACGAACTTCCCGACGACGCCGTGCTCCCGAAGCATCTGGGTGATCCGCAGGACAAGGTCCGTCGCGGTGATACCGGGCCGCAGTTCTCCGGTGAGCTTCACCCCTACTACCGCCGGAGCAAGCACGTAGATCGGTTGACCAAGCATCGCGGCCTCTGCCTCGATGCCACCGACACCCCAGCCGACAACACCCAATCCGTTGATCATCGGTGTATGGCTGTCCGTGCCCACGAGGGAGTCAAAATAGGCGATCTTTTCGCCGTTCCGTTCGCGGACCTGAACCCCCTTTCCGAGATACTCGAGATTCACCTGGTGGCAGATACCGCTCGCAGGAGGCACCACCGAGAAATTTTCGAACGCCCCCTGCCCCCATCGGAGAAACTCGTACCGTTCCCGGTTCCGCTGAAACTCGAGCTCCGCGTTCCGTCGGAGGGCATCGGAGCTGTTGAAGAAATCGACCTGCACCGAATGATCGATGACCAGATCGACGGGGAGTTCCGGATTGATGCGCGCCGGGTCGCCGCCGAGGCGCGCCATCGCGCTGCGCATCGCCGCGAGATCGACAACGCTGGGAACACCGGTAAAGTCCTGCAACAGCACCCGGGCGGGTTTGAAGGGTATTTCAACTTTTGGCGGAACTGCCGGGTCATAGGAGCCGATCGCCTCGATGTGCTCTTTCGTTACCTCATACCCGTCCTCATTCCGAAGGATCGATTCGAGGAGGACCCTGATCGAAAAGGGAAGTCGAGATACCTGAGGAAACCCGTTTCGGATCAACTCGGGTATGCTGTGGTACACGACCTCGCCCAGGGCTGTGGTCATCTTCTTTTTTGTATTGTAACTGTTTCCTGCTGAGGGTTGGCCCATGCTATGTTCTCCTTGGAGCAAATAATACTGTCCCCGGAAGGTGGTCGACTACCCTTACCCTCTGTGCTATAGTCCGTCCGGGAGTCCTTATGGTAACAGAAACAGTAAACAATCTGGAGACGTTGCGGTCGCTGTATACGACGATGCTGACTGCCCGGCATATGGACCTGATTGAACAGAGTTACACGTCCCGGGGGGAAGCGTTTTTCCACGTTTCCGGCGCCGGTCATGAGGGTTCAATCGCGCTCTACCCGCATCTGATAGATGAAGACTGGCTGCACTGCCACTACCGGGACAAGGCGCTGATGCTCGCTCGAGGCATCACTCCTTACATGTTTTTTCTGAGCCTCTTCAACAAGGATGAGTCCCACTCCCGGGGTCGTCAGATGAATGCCCACATGAGTTCTCCGGAGCACCGTATCCTCAGCATCGTGGGCCCCGTCGGGAACAGTGCCCTCCAGGCGGTCGGTGTCGCAGCAACCGTAAAGAGCGATCCGGAGAACCCCCTTGTGTTGTGCGCTTTGGGCGAGGGAATGACCCAGGAGAGCGAGGTTCTCGAAGCGATCGGTCACGCCGTCCGTGCGGAACTGCCGGTTCTCTTCGTGATTCAGGACAACCGCTTCGCGATATCGACCCGGACTCCGGGACAGACGTTCTACTCCCGTCCCGACGGCGAGGCCGACGAGTTCTACGGCATCCCGATCACCCGGATCGACGGACGCCATACCGGGGAAAGTATCGATCGTTTTGGCGAGGTAGTCTCCCGGATCCGATCCGACCGGAAGCCGCAAATCGTCGTTTTTTCGGTAGAACGTCTGCACAACCATACGAACGCCGACGACCAGCGGGTGTATCGCAGTCCCGACGAAATTGAAGAGGCGAGCCGGTCCGGTGACCCGATCGCGATTCTGCGCGCTCGCCTTCTCGACGACGGTGTCGACGAGGAAGAGCTCAGAAACCTGGAGGAGAAGATTCGGGCCGATCTTCTCGACGATGCTCGACGCGCCCAGTTGAGTCCGGAACCGACACCGATGGTCGGGGCGAAAGCGCCCCTTCCGCCGCATCTGACGGATCCGGCGGCGGAGTACATCGGAAGTGGCGAGAAGAATCTGGTGATGCTTGAAGCGATTCGGGACGTTCTGGACTCCCGGATGGCTGGAGACGAGCGAATTACCCTGTTCGGGGAGGATATCGAAGACCCGAAAGGCGATGTGTTCGGCATCACTCGCGGTCTGAGCGGTAAATACGCCGGACGCGTCCGGAACAGTCCCCTGAGCGAGTCGCTGATTCTCGGTGTCTCGATCGGCCGCGCTCTCGCGGGAGAACGTCCCGTGGCGTTTCTGCAGTTCGCCGATTTTCTGCCGATCGCCTACAACCAGATCTTTTCCGAGCTCGGGAGCATGTACTGGCGAACCGATGGGGGCTGGCAGGTACCGGTGATCGTCATGGTCACCGCCGGGGGGTACCGGCCGGGCCTCGGACCGTTCCACGCCTCCGCCCTGGAAGCGCTCGTCGCCCACACCCCCGGTGTCGATGTGATGATGCCCTCCTCCGCCGGCGACGCCGCAGGACTCCTCAACGCCGCCTTCGAGTCGGGACGGCCGACGATCTTCTTCTATCCCAAGAACCAGCTCAACGACCGCGCCGGGATGACCAGTCGCGACGTCGCGCGGCACCTCGTACCGATCGGACGATCCCGGACGGTACGTGAGGGCTCGGATATCACGATCGTCGCCTACGGGAACACCGTACCCCTCGCGCGTCAGGCCGCAACCGTTCTCGCCGACCACGGAGTCGAGGCAGAGATCCTCGACCTCCGGACTCTTATGCCCTGGGACGAGGAGGCGGTAGTCGCGAGCGCCGAGAAAACGGGAAAGCTCATCGTTACCCACGAGGACAACCACTCCGTCGGTCTCGGCGCAGAGATCGTCTCCACCATCGCGGAACGAAGTCGCCGGCACGTGATCGCCCGGAGGGTGACGCGTCCGGACACGTACGTTCCCTGCAACTTCGGCAATCAGCTCGACGTTCTCCCGTCATACAAAAGAATACTCGAGACCGCCGTCGATCTGATGGGAGGGACGATCGTATGGAAACGGGTCGACGCGGCGGAGGCGGGGGTCTTCGACGTCGAGGCGATCGGATCGAGTCCCTCCGATGAAACGGTAACGGTCGTTGAATGGAAGGTCGCTCCGGGAGATACGGTAACGGAAGGCGATCTCCTGGCAGATGTGGAAGCGGATAAAGCGGCGACGGAGCTTACCTCTCCCGTCTCCGGCACCGTCGCAGAGCTGCTCATCCAGGAGGGTGACAACGTCCCCGTCGGCACCCCGATCGCCCGGGTTCGCACCGCCGAGGACGCGCCGGCCCACGTGAAACCCCTTACCCGGGAGAACCCCGGAGAACCGGTGATCACCGGTCTGTCCGGTGGGGGGACAGGTACCCGCTCGTCGGTGGCAACGTCCCCGGCAACAAGAGTGGATTCCCGTTCCTTCGCCGATTCCGACGTATGTCTCGTCGGGGCGACGGCGGTCCGAAAGGGTTCGCGGATCGTCGAGAACGCCGAGATCGCCGCGATGGCCCCCGATTGGGACGGTAACGATATCCGGAAGCGGACCGGTATCGAGCGTCGCCCCTGGGTTGTCGAAGGCGAGGACGCCCTCACCCTCGCGGTGGACGCGACGAAGAAGGCCCTTGACGACCAGGGACTGACCCCTGCGGACCTCGGACTGATTCTCTTCTCCACGGGAACGCCGACGAGCACCACTCCGTCGATGGCGACGCTCCTGCAATACCACATCGCCGACGGCAACGAGTCGGTCCAGTGTCCCGCGTACGATATCAACGCCGCATGTTCGGGCTATATCTACGGGCTCCAGATAGCCTGGGACTTCCTCAGCAACGATCCCGACAAGGTCGTCCTCCTGGTCACAAGCGAAGTCCTCAGCACACGGCTAAACATGCACGACGCCGGCACCGCGCCGATATTCGGCGACGCCGCGACGGCAACGATCCTTGGTGGAAACACCTCTCCGATCGCCGGTACGGCGCGAGCGTCGGTGGACCGACCGGTAACCGCAGCGAAGGGAGAATCCGGGGACTCCCTTCGGGTACCCCAGAACGTCGTCGATCCCGTAGAGATGGACGGACCGAAAGTATACCTTGAGGCGGTAAAAGCGATGATGCAGACCCTCGGTGAGAGCGCCGCTGCCGCCGGGATTCGTCCGGACGCTCTCGATGTGTACATCCCGCACCAGGCGAACCAGCGGATCATCAACGCGATCAGGCAGCGCATGAAACTCGAGCACCACAAGATGTACAGCAATATCGCCGACAACGGGAACACCAGTTCCAGCACGATACCGATCTGTATCGACGAGCTCCTCGGGGATACTCCTTCCGGACGGATCTGGGGAATCACCGCCTTCGGCGGCGGATTCACCTACGGAGCGGCGCTGATCCGTACGAGATAACCGAGTCTATCGGGGGTGGCAGGATTCCAATGGGGTTGCACGTGTTGGTGGGTGGCAGCGTTCACACCACGGGACGTCGTTCCCGCGGTGGCCCCGCGGAGCCGGTCGCACCGGCAGGGACCCGTATCCTGGCAGGACACAAAAAAACCCCGGGGCAAAGGAGGTGAAATCCCCGGGGTTAAACTCAATTGGTGCTTGCCTGGTCTACTCTTTACAACAACACTGGTAGCCTAACGTTACACCGGCATCGAAAAAAATTTGCCGATCACTTCGGCTCACCTTCCCGGCACCGCGCTTCACCTCTTTCCCCGTGGCGCTCTTCCCACCGCGGTTCTCGTCACAGTTCGTCGGTAATCAGAGGCGGCGGGTCTTCGCCTTCGGGAACGAATATCAGCGACGCCGAGTTGAGGCAGTACCGCAATCCCGTAGGCTCCGGACCGTCGGTGAACACGTGTCCCAGATGTGATCCGCTCAGGCTGTCGACCACTTCGATCCGCACCATTCCGAAGGACCGATCAACGATGTATCGTACCGCGTCCGCCTCGATCGGCCGGTAGAAGCTCGGCCATCCGGTCCCGCTATCGTACTTCGTATCCGAATGGAAAAGGGGCTGTCCGGTAGCGGCGGAGTAGTAGGTCCCTCCTTCCTTGTTTTCGTTCAGGGGACCGGTAAACGCACGCTCCGTACCTTTCTCCCGAAGGATATGGTACTGAAACGTATCCAGCCGCTCCCGCCATTCCTCTTCGCTCAACGTAACGGGGAACTCATCATCCGCCCCGTAGTTTTCAACCAGCTCTCTCTCAGCGGGTGAGAGGTGCTTTAACACACTCTTGTCGATATCTGCATCCTCCCTCACAGTTCGT
>JBKHFT010000063.1:0-16797 GCA_046540055.1 Alkalispirochaeta sp. | reverse complement strand
GGGCCCGGGGGTTCGTATCAGTTCCAGGCTATCTCGACCGGCGCACCGGTCCGGACTCTCTCCCCTGCGATCGTCACATGAGCAAGGATCTCGTCCGCCGCGGCGTCCCATCCGTCCGCGGCGGTGTGACTTGAGGGCCACTCGACGTGAACCCGGACCGCAACCACGCTCCCGAGGAATCGCACGTCTTTTACCACGGCGCTCGTGGAAGAGTCCCGCGGGACGGAACCGTTGGTCCGGAGATGGACGTGGTGGGGACGTACCACCGCCACATATCGCGACGGGTCTCCCTCCGCCGCGGGAACGACCGGAACGTCCTCGGGAACGGGGCCGAGGGGTGAGTGCCACTCGTTACCCGTTTCGGGGGTCGTCCAGACCGGGATAAACGAAGCGCTCCCGGAGAACTCCGCGACCTCCCGCGTCCGGGGTAAAGCGTAGATCTCCTCGGCGGATCCGATCTGCTGGAGACGACCGTCTTTCAATACGGCGATGCGATCGGCGAGGGTGAACGCCTCGTACCGGTCGTGGGTGACCACGATTGCGGCGCTGCCGCTCTCCTTGAGAATCTGGCGAGTCTCGGCGAGAAGTCGATGGGTACAGGTATGATCGAGATTGCTGAACGGTTCGTCGAGCAGGACGATCCGCGGTTTCGGCGCGAGAGCGCGCACGAGGGCAACGCGCTGCTGTTGGCCTCCGGAAATCTCGTGGGGATAGCGTTTCCCGAGGTCGGGAATGCCGGCGATCGCCAACAGGTCTCCAACGCGACGCCTCCGCTCCGGACCGGGAAGGTCGTCAAGTCCGAAGGCGACGTTCTCCTCGATCGTCAGGTGCGGAAAGAGAGCAAAATCCTGGAAGACGACGCCGATGCTCCGGCGCTCCGGTGGGATCTGCACCGACGTGGACGCAAGAACGGTACCGTCCAGCGCGATCGTCCCCTCATCGGGGGATTCGAACCCCGCGATCATCCGGAGCGCCGTCGTCTTTCCCGACCCGCTCGCTCCGGCGAGGGCGAGAATCTCTCCGTCCTTCAGTTCGAGATCGAGAGCATCTACCGCGGGATGGATCATTCCGCGAAATCCTTTCGTCAGCGTCCGTAATTCGAGCATCACCGTATACCTCTTCGGGATGAGGCGCTTCCCCTTCTCATGATTACTAATATTGTAAGAATTCCCAGAGCGACGAGCAATAACGCACGTGGCGCAGCTTCCGGCATCCGCTCGTCCCCGGCAAGGCGGTAGACCTCAACGGCCAGGGTTGAGAAGTCGAAAGGTCGCAGCAACAGCGTCATCGGGAGATCCTTGACCACGTCGATCGCTACCAGGAGCGCCGCACCCGCAACGGTCGGTCGGAAGACGGGAAGCACCACCCGCCGAAGGACGCGCCCCGGACGACCGCCCAGGGATCGTGCGGCGTCGACGGTGCTCCGGTGGTTTCGGTCGAAGGCGGCCCGGATCGGTTGGAGCGCCACCGACAAATATCGCCCGGTGTAGGCAAAGATCAGTCCCGGGATCGTCCCGAAGAGAAAGAGTCGTTCGTCGATGAGGCGGAGGGAGCGAAACACCACCAGGACACCGATCGCGATCACCGTCCCGGGAACGGCGTACCCGATACCGGCGATACTGCGCAACGCCGTGATCGTCCGGCTACGCTCAAGATAGGCGGTGTAGTTGATAAAGATCGCGATCGACACGATCACAACCGTCGCCGTCGCGGCAAGACCGATGGTCCGCGCCGCCGTCGTACCGAGTCCGGTCAGCGCACCTGCGTCGGAACCGAGAGTCCATCCCGTCAATTGTGCCACCGGGAGGAGAAACCCCAACACAGCGGGGACAAGAAGGGATCCCGCGAGAGCGATCCCCTTCACCGGGCCCGGCCGAAGGGCGACGGCGGGACGACCGGTGGCCCCTGCGGAGAAGCGGCGACGCCCGCGTCCGGCCCGTTCCACCGCGAGAAGGACAAGAATCAAGATCAGGACGTAGGCTGCCAGGCGCGTCGCCGACGGGAGGTCCCCGAGGGCGAACCACGTCCGAAACACCCCCGTCGAGAGCGTCTCGATCCCGAGGTACACCGGGGTGGCGTATGCGTTCATCACCTCCATCGCGACCAGGGATGCTCCCCCGACGATCGCGGGACGCAACGTGGGGAGAACACCACGCACCAGTTTTCCGACGTATCCCCACCGCGGTTCACCGGCGATATCGCTCAACGCCGCCACCGCTTCGAAGAGAACCCCCGAGTCGCTGCGCATCGCGGAGCGTACCGTCAGGTACACGTAGGGGTAGAGTCCGAATCCGAGCACAAAGATCGCCGCCGGAAGACCGGAGAACGGCATCGTGTACCCCGTTGCCCGGAAGAGCGGACCACCGTAGCCGAGAATCCCGCTCCAGGTAAAGGTCCCGATATACACGGGAAGCGCGATCGGCGCAACGAAGAGAAGCTCGAGGAAACCGCCGCCGGGAAGTACGTTCCGGTGCAGAATCCAGGCGCCCCCGGTCCCGATCACCACGGCGAGACCCACCGCTCCCGCACCGAGGACCACGGTGTTAAAGAAATACCGGCTCAGCACCGTCTCCCGGAGATGGATCCAGGTCTCGCCGGGAGCTCCGACGAGACCGGTCACCACCGGGAGATAGGGGAGCACCACCAGCAGGGTCAACGTCGCCGCCGCGACCGACCACCCCCGATACCCGCCGGTACGGGGAACGATCGATCGACGGCTGCCGTTGTCCGCCGAATCGTCGGTCACTGCCAGCCGACGCGGTCGAAGATCATGCTCGCATCACGGGAGCGGCGCCCGAGCGCCTCGAGGGGCAGGGTATCCTGTACGAAGGTTCCCCAGGCGGCGACCTCCGGTGCGGGGTCGATCCCGTCAATCACGGAATACTCGAAATTTGCCTGGGCGAACTGTTCCTGCGCTTCATCGCTGAGGAGAAACTCGATCAATTCCCGGGCGCCTTCGGGGTTGTCTGCGTGTCGGGTGATTCCGGCACCGCTCACATTTATGTGAGCCCCCCTTCCGTCACTCCCGGCAACGTCGGGCTGGTTCGGGAAGAACACCGCGATCTGTTCACCCACCGCGCGGTCCGCGGGGTCGGTGGAGGTGAGCATCCGGCCGATGTAGTACGTGTTGACGACGGCGTAGTCCGCTTCTCCCGCTGCGACGGCGCGCAACTGGTCCCGGTCGTTCCCCTGGGGTGGGCGGGCGAAGCTGCGAGTCATGCCATCGGCCCACGCCTCCGCGGCATCGGGACCCAGGTTCTCGACGAGGGACGCCATCAGGGAGATATTGTAAATATTGCTCGACGAACGGACCGCGACGGAATCGGCGAACTCCGGTTCCGCGAGGGCCTCGTAGGTAGAAAGAATCGAAGCGTCCGCCCCCTCCGCGTGGTACGCGATCACCCGGGCACGGATCGTGAGTGCTGCCCATCGATCCTCCGGGTCCCGGAGATGCGCGGGAAGGCGCTCGTTCACATAGGATGAACCGAGGGGACGGAGGAGCTCGGCCTCCGCCGCCTGGTACAACCGTCCCGCATCGACGGTGATCAGAACGTCCGCCGGAGTACTCGCTCCCTCGGCGTCAAGGCGCTGGATCAGCTCGTCCGCCCCCGCTTCGACCACCTCGACCCGGATGCCGGTACGCTCCTCGAAGCGATCAAAAAGCATCTGGTCGGTGTCGTAGTGACGGTGGGAATATACGTGGATCACTCCGGGGTCGCCGTCGTCCGTCGTCGCGGACTCGGACACGCCGGTAGCGAACACACCAACTGCTCCGTACGCCAGTACGAGCAGGAATGAAAGCAGGAATCTCATCGGTGTACTCCTTGAAGTTAGTCTTGCCTAAACAATGTAATACATGACTAATATTGTCAAGTAATCCGATACAGGTCCTTCCGTGTCCTTCGGGAGTACCACACCGAGAGTGACAGTTTTACCGACCGCTAGTGTTATACCTGACACAGGATAACACTATGAACACACTACGAACGATCGCCTTTTCGTCGCTTACATCGACGACCCGAGGGCACGCCCCGCTTTTGATACTCGCGGCACTGTTTGCCGCCCTCCCGGCAACGCTCCCCGCCCAGCGGCATTGGGGTGTCGCGCCGCTACCGATCATCGCCTACTCCCCCGATACGGGCGGGATGTTCGGTGCGGCAGCGATCTTCTTCTACGGTCCCGACGTCGGTGTTCCCGAGGAGCAGCGTCAGGGATTCCGAAACAACACCGCCGCTGTTAACGCGATCGTCACGACCAACGGCTCGTGGATCGGCGCACTGAGCGGAACCAACTTCCTCCAGGACGAACGGTATCGCTGGGATAACGCCGTGTACGGCAACCGCGCTCCCGGTGTGTATTTCGGTATCGGCGACGATACCGACGATATGGAAACGTACCTGGCTGAAACAGTCGGCGTGGAGACAACGCTCAGTCGCCGGATCGTACAGAATCTGTTCATCGGCCCCCTTTACCAGTACGAGTGGACCAGTATCCTCGAGACGGACGACGACGGTGCGCTGTCGGGTCCCGACTGGAGCGGTTCCGGCGACTCCGGTTCAGAAAGAACAGTCGGCGGGCCCGAAACCGGCGGCAACACCGGCGAAGAGACGATTCTAGGGTCCGATGGCACCACCGTCGTGTCCGGTCCCGGTATCGCCGTGATCTGGGACTCGACGGGGGGCGTGTTCTGGCCGACCCGAGGCGCCCGGGCGAACGGGGAGATTCGAACGTTTTCGGAGATCACCGGAAGCACCAGCGACTTCGGGTTGTACTCTTTGCGGTATGTGCAGTATATCCCCGTCGCCGGGCGCCACGTTCTCGCGGTGCAGGGACGATTCCACGGTTCCTGGGGAGAGGTTCCGTTCCAGCACCTCCCGTCTATCGGTGGTGACGGCGTGATGCGGGGGCTCCTCGCCGGGCGGTACCGTGACACCGTCGCGGCAATCGCCGGCGCGGAGTATCGCGTACCGGTCGGACGCTCATTGGGTGTTGTCGCATTCGGGTCGGTCGGGCAGGTTGGTCCCGACCTCGGGTCGATGGACATGAAGGAGCTCAAGAGCGCGGTGGGCCTCGGCTTCCGGGTCGCCCTCAACAGGGAACAGAAGCTGAACCTTCGCATCGATATCGCCGTGTCACCCGACGGACTCGCACCGTACGTGAATATGGGGGAGGCGTACTGACCGTGTGTTACCTGAGGCGCTCTACCGGGTGTTGATGATCAGGGTTCCGCCCCCTCGAGTGCCTGTAGCGCCGCCCGCCAGGGCAACAACACACACTCCCGTCGGGCCGGGTTCCCGCGGATCGATTCGAACACGGCCAGTTCTGCCGGGAGCTCCCCGTTGATCGCGGCGTCCGCCGTCTCCCGCAACCGATCTACGGGCCACCCCGGAACGGTTTCGTCGAGAATCGCCGCTGACGCGGTGGACAACGCGCAACCTCGGGAGTGATACGAGGCTTCCCGGATCACTCCGCTGTCGACGAGAAACCGGATCTCGATCCGGTCGCCGCAACCGGGGTTGGTCACGACGCTGCGATGGGTGTACTCATCCCTCAGATCGCCGTTACGGGGCGACCGGGAATAGGAGAGGAGCGTCTCCCGAAGGGTCTGATCACTCATGCACCGAGCGCCAGAGTTTCAGCGCTGCCCGCGCTTTCACCTGGTCGAAATGCTCGCACTTGACACAATCGGGATGGAGCGGTTCCTGTTCGGCTGCGACGAGCCGGGCAACTTCGGCGAGCTGAGCGCCGGCTGCGCGGAGCCGCTCGATCTCTTCCACGAGCTCGGTACAGGCGTCATCTGTATACCGCGTGAGATCAAGCATATGGTGCCTCCTCATGTAAATTCTAATCGATCTCCTGAGGGAGTCAAGCTCCGGTGAGAGCGACGCTATTCTCCCACGACTGCGGTGTTTCGACCACGCTCTTTCGCTTCGTAGAGGCGACGGTCCGCCCGGATGTTCCAGGACTCCTTGTCGTCGCCGTCTCCGAGAACGGCTCCACCGATCGAAATCGTGATCCCTGTCCCGTTCAGGCGGACGCGCCTGGTGGTCTGTTTCACGAGGTTCTCCGCGACCCGCCGGAGTCCGGATGCGTCGGTTCCGGGACAAAGGATAACGAACTCGTCACCACCGTACCGGAAGGCGCGGTCATTGGCACGGATCGTGGTACGGATGATCGTCGCGAGTTCGACGAGGACCCGATCCCCCGTCACATGCCCCTGGCGATCGTTCACCTCCTTGAAGTGATCGACATCAAAGATCAACAGACCGTAGACGGTACTGTAGCGATCACGGTCGGCGAGAGCGATCGACAGCTCCTCGTCGAGGTGGCGCCGGTTGTACAGCCCGGTGAGGGGATCCCGGATCGCCAGACGGCGCAGATCTTCACGGCGACGATTCGCCCGAACGGCGAAGGCAAAACTGAAGACAGCTGCGGTGAAGAACGCCGAGAAGAACGATACCATCTGTAGTATCGACGAAAAGAGGGTGCCCGGCATCAGCAGTTCGTGACCGATGAGGGCAACAAAGGTGCCGAACATAAGCGCCAGCGCCACCAGGGGGGAGACGAGATAAAACACAAAGAGAACGATCGGGAATACCCACATCGCACCATCGAGCCCCAGGGTGTTCGCGAGGGCGATGACGGTCAGAGCGAGGATCGTGGCAAGAACGATCGATGGTACTTCGGTCCTTCCGGTGTTCCATGCGTACAGAACCGCGGCGGAGGAGATGACGACCAGAGCAGTGTCAATAACGCCGACAACAACGTTACCCTGAATAAACCGAAAGATTGCGAAGGGCACCACCACCACCAGAATAGCGGCTCCGACGAGAACAAGGAGGGATAACTCCTCATCACCCCCGAGGCGTCTTCTCGCTACGTACCACCGTTTTGTAATCACCGTCTCAATATAGCAATTATTCTCTATTAGTGTATTACAAAAGTGTAATCCGCTGGAAATATTTGCGAAAAACACCGATGCGATCTTCATCGTGTAGTCCTATACAGAGAACGAGGGGGTAAACACGATGAAACGGTATACGTTGCAGTTCCTACGGTACACACTGACCGTCGTTGCGGTTGGTATCGTCGGTTTCGGCGCCGGCTTGATTGGCGCACGATTTCATGACGGCGGGGACGGAGGCGTTGTATCCGACCGCCAGGATCGTACGGTGTACACCGTATCGGGCCAGGGTGAGTCCGACAGGGCTCCCGACGACGGGGACGGAGGTCGCGCCTCGTCGATCGCAGCCGGGTATTCCCAGGAAGACTCCTACGCCGTCGCGCACTCCTTCCAGGAGCAGTTCCGGTGGGTCAGTAACCGGACCCTGCCGGTAGTGGTAGAGATCAACGTGGTGAACCGCGTAACCCGCCAGGTGCAACCCAACCCGTTCGATTTCTTCTTCGGACGCCCCGATTCCACGCGACCCCAGGAACGGGAGTACGCGATGCGAGGAATGGGTTCGGGGGTTATCGTCGGCCGTGACGGTGACACCGTGTACGTCTTGACGAACAACCACGTCGCCGGCGAGGCAGACGAGATCGAGGTTGGTCTCTACGATGGACGCACCTTCTCGGCAGAACTCGTTGGCGGTGACGATCTGATCGACCTCGCGATGCTCTCTTTCGAAACGGATGAAGAGGTCCCGATCGCAACCCTCGGAGACTCCGACGCGCTCCGGCCGGGGGATTGGGTCTTCGCCGTCGGCAATCCTCTCGGCTTCCATTCGTCGATCACCGCGGGGATCGTCAGCGCCACCGCGAGAACAGCCGACACCACCTCGGGAATGAGCGGTGTCACCGACTATATCCAGACCGACGCGGCGATCAACCGGGGAAACTCCGGGGGTGCCCTCGTCAACCTCGACGGTGAGGTGGTGGGTATCAACACGTGGATCGCCTCCAACAGCGGGGGAAATGTCGGCCTCGGATTCGCGATCCCCGTGAACAACGCCCGCCGCGCGATCGAGGACTTCATTGAGAGCGGCGAGGTCGTCTATTCGTGGCTGGGGGTGCAGGCATCGACTCTCTCTCCGGAACTCGCCGACGAACTCCTGGGAGACAAGCGAGACGGGTTTTTCAGCTTCCGTGACGACGATACGACCGCGCCGTCGGGTGCGTTCGTCACAGCGATCTACGACGGCTCACCGGCAGAGCGCTCAGGCGTACGGCCGGGGGACCTTATCGTGTCCGTCGACGGTCGTGAGATCGAAAACAGCAACGAGCTTGTCCGAACGGTGGCGCAACTCGAACCGGGAAATACCGTTCCCTTCGTGGTGATCCGTAACGGTGAAGAGATCACGATCTCCGTCGAAACGGGACGCCGGGATGATGCGTCCCTCAGTGATTCCGACCTCTGGCCCGGGATATCGGTAGCCCCCGTCACCGACGAGCTCAGGGAGCGTCTGGAGGTTCCACGAGGAATCCGGGGTGTCCTCGTCGCCGGCGTCTACCAGGGAACTCCCGCGCAGGAGAGTGGTCTGGGTCGGGGAGATATTATCCTGGCTGTGAACGGACGCGACGTGAAGTCCGTCGCCGACTTCTACCGCATTCTCGGTGAGATCGACGAGGATGAGATCCAGTTCCGGATTCTCAGAAACGGGCGGCAACTGATCCTCGGGTTCCTGCGACCGACGGCGTAGCCCGAGCTCGCCCGGGGACGGAGGCTAACTGGAGCGGAGGCTCGCCCCGGGGACGTAGTTGCGTAACCGATGGCTGTACGACGTTGACGGGGTGATGCCCGACGAAGTGGGGACGAAGGTACGGAACGGGCAGAACGTGTACGACGAAGTAGGGGACGGAGGAACGGCGCGGGAGGCGCGGTGCCGACTGCGACCGTCGCCGCCGGCCCCTGCCCGTCTTGAAACGGTCCTTTCTCCGGGGAAAGCCACTCCGCCTCGATGATCAGTTCCATCGTCTGCGTCGATCTCGGCATCAGATAGTGTCGGTCTCGAACATCCGTACCCGCACCGTCGCGACCGCGCCGCTGCCGGAGCCGACGGTGAACGTTCCCCCGAGCTGATCCGAGAGGGCGGTCACGAGGCGCATACCGAGACCTTCGCTCCGGGTCGGATCGAACCCCGGGGGAAATCCCGGGCCGTCGTCGTGGACGGTCAGTACGAGATCCCGCTCCTGCCGGACGAGGGACACCGAAACGGTGCCAGGCCGAGCGTCTTTTCCGGGGGCTCCGTATTTCGCCGCGTTCGTCAGCAGCTCGCTGGTGATCAGGGCGATCGGGATCGCGTGCTCGATCCGGAGAAATATCTCCTCCGCCTCCACTTGCACCACCGGGGGGTTGGGTATGATCGAAAGAATACTCGAGAGGCGTTCGAAGAACTCCTGCATCGCGATCGTCGAGAGGTCCGACGACTGGTAGAGCATCTCATGGACACCGGCGATCGCGGATATCCGCATCTCCAGGTCGACACAGAACGTTTCGATGTCGGTGGTCGTGCCTTTCTGGAGCTGAACGATGCTCAGGATCAACTGCATGTTGTTTTTCACGCGGTGGTGGATCTCTTTCAGGAGGATCTCTTTTTCCTCGAGGGATCGGGCGATCCGCTGCTGTTCCGCCTCGCGCTCCCGACTGCGAGCCTCGAGACGAACCGCCATCTCGTCGATCGCCGCGGCGACGAGGGATACCTCCGACCGTGAACGGGGGATTCCGGTGCGAGCAGAGAGGTCTCCGTCGCTGATGAGCGCCGCAGTACGACCGAGCTCCTCGACGCGGCTCCCGAAAACGGCGCCACCGAGCAACCTGGAGACGAGGGCGGCGGCGATCGTTACCGCGACCATAAGCAGCACGTTTCTCACCAGGATCGGACGCGCTGCAGCGAGGGCCACCCGCTCAGGAATGCCGATCACGATATAGAGATACGGTTCGGAGTTTCCCGGAAGGTAGAGCTTCCGGTATGCGTAGAAGCGGCGCACCCCGTCGGAACCATCGGTTTCGTAGGTTCCCCGATCCGGTCCCGTGAGCATCGTATCCCAGGAATCGCCCTTGATCCGCGTGCCGATCGGGTTGGTCCGCCTGATCGGCCGAAAGAAAATTCTGATCCCGTTCCGGTCGGTGATTCCGAGGACCGTCTCCTCCGGGAGGGCGAGACGGTCGAAGAACTCGCCGTACGTCGTCAACGGGAATACGAGGGAGAGGGTACCGACGAGACGATCCTCGAAGTCGAAGATCGGGATCGAGAAGGGAAACGCTCCGTTCCCGTCAATCTTCGCAAGAATGAACTCACCGGTGGCGAATCCTCCGGTCTCAAGGGCGGTGCGAATGTGAACCCTGTCGGTGAGGTCCGTACCCCGGGGCAGACCGGGGGATGCGGTAACAAACCCGTCGGGATCGGTGGTAGTCATGTTCAGAAATTCCGGGTTCTCCGCAAGAACTGCCCGGAGGATCGTTTCCTGTGCATCGAAATCGCCGGACCGGAACGCGGGAAGCGAGGCGATCGTATCCATCATGCGTATTACGTTGTCCACCGTCTGGACCTGGATCTCCGCGATCGCCTCCACCTGGCGCTGTGCTTCGATCCGCACCGCCTCTTCCAGATACCGCCCGTGTTCCACTCCGGTAGCGATAATGATCGCCAGAGCGGGAACGATCGAGACGAGAGTGGTTACGAGAAGTGCCCGCCGAACGGTTAGTGTGGGTAGTCGCATAGGTTTTGTTCTTCTCGAGCCACCGCAGTGTAGTACGCTCAGGTAATCTTGACAATGTGTAAATATTTTCACTACTGCCTGGTTGGCGCAGGCGAGGCGTACGATCACCGGATGACTACCGAAGAGGTGTCGGGACAGCGCGTACGAATCACCGAGATGATCGACGACGAAATTTATGGCACCTGCATCCGATGCGGCCGGAAGAACCCGATCGTACGGCTCCGTCACGTCCCGGAAGCGATGATGTGCGTACCTTGCGCGGAAAGGCGGTGCAACGGGTCGCAGCCCTCCGTCCCCGGTTTCGGCATCCATGACGACCCCACTTGTTACGGTAACCTTGCAGGTGTATTCTCGTCGGGGAGTATCATGATGAAACTGGGACGAAACGATCCGTGCCACTGCGGCAGCGGGAAGAAGTACAAATACTGCCACTATGAAGAGGACCGACGCGCCGAGGCTGAAGCGTTGAAGAAGGCTGCGGAAGAACGCGCCGGCGCGTCCGGGGAACCGGACGAGTCGGAAGAGGACTCCAAGGGACGGAGTGAGAAGCAGAAGCACCGCGACGGTTCGCGGTTCCTCAGGGAATCTTCGAGAGGCGGGAAGACGACCGCCGGAGCCGCTCCCGGTGGCGCCCCCCGGACAACCCGGGGTTCCCAGCGGGGCGGCTGATCGGTCGCCCGGTTCGCGGCGAAGGGTTATCGCGATCGAATACTGCCGCCGCCTGTGGGGCGCCGGAGTTGTAACGTGCCGGGGCGACGCACCTCTATCGGCGGGCTATTCCTTCCCGGCCAACGACGGACCAACCTCGAGGGAGTACCCCGCCCGGGTCCACCCGTCTTTTCCACCTGAGTAATAGTATGCGTTTGTATACCCGAGGGATCGCAGTTTCGCCGCTGCGATCCGTCCGGCACGACACTTCTCATTGTGGCAGTAGGTAACGATCATCTGTTCTTTCGGGTAGAGCGCCCGGACGCGGCTGCCGATCGTCGCAAAGTGGATGTGGATCGCCCCGGGAAGGTGGCCCTTCTCGTACTCATTGGGCATCAGCACCTCCACCACCGCAGCGGTCCCGTCGTCGATGTGCTTCTTCAGTGTTTCGGTATCGATCGTCTGTACGTCTTCCATGATGTTCCGTGTGCGACAGGATACCACAGACCGCTCCCGGATCACCAGAGCGTGGACCGATGCGCGACCCGCAGGGAGTACGTCGCGCGTCAGTCTCGGGACTCATGAGCCCGGAGGTACAAACCCGGACTCACCATCCCCCGGAGGCGCCGCCACCGCCGAAGCCGCCCCCGCCGCCCGAGAACCCGCCGCCCGAAAAGCCCCCGCCGCCGCCGAACCCCGACCGACGGTACCCGCCATGTCGGTGGCCACCGCCGAGAAGCATACCCCAGAAGAGGGCACGGCCGAAGCTTCCGCGCCGTCGCCGGCGTCCGAACGCACCGAGGGCGAAGATGAGGAGAAATACCCCGAAGTTGAAGGAGAATCCGATCGGCGCTGTGGCGTTTCCGCGATCCCTCCCGGAAGCGGTTGAGGCGGGGATCTCTACTTCGCCGGTAACGACTCCACCGATCGCCTGTGCTGCGGCGAGAAACCCGCCGTCGAAGTCGCCGCGCTGAAAGCGGGGTTGGATCGCGTTCCGGATGATGTAGCCGCTTTTCGCGTCGGTCAGCTCTCCCTCGAGACCGTATCCCACCTCGATTCTGATCTGTTTCTCCGTCTCGGTAACCAGCAGAAGAACACCGTTGTCCTCGTCGGCGCTCCCGAGCTGCCATTCTTCGGTCACCCGGATCGAGAAATCTTCGAGGGGGTCACCATCGAGGGTCGGAACCGTAAGAATCGCCATCTGCACCCCCGACGCCTCTTCAAGGGCCTGGAGATACGCGGTCAATTCCCGCTCGGCGGCAGAACCGATCATACCCGCCCGGTCGTTCACGCGTCCCTCCAGGGGCGGCACCTCCAGGGCGCCGATCGCGACGGGCAGAAGAAGAACTGCGAGCGCGATGAGGCCGATGAACGATCGTAGAAACCGATCATCCCGGTGATTACCGGCGTTCGGTCGTCGTATCCTGTTCATGATCCACTCTCCAGTTGGGTCGGCCGGTTCTTCAGTTCATTCATATCGTCGGTACGTCGCTCAACCCGATCGGCGAGGATCGCGCCGATCCCCTCGACGGCGGCGACGAGAGCGGTTGCCGTTTCGCCCTGTCCGATTCCACTGGTCAGGGTAGCGACGATCTCCTTCCATTCACGCTCCGGTACCTTCGCGGCGATGCCGGTGTCCGCCACCAGTTCGACCCGCCGTTCCATCATCGAGACGAAGAGAAGCACCCCTGTGCGGTCCTTCGTGTCGTGGACACCGGCCTCGACGAAGTGGCGCAGCGCCCGTCGTCGTACCGCTTCTTCTCTCACTTTCCCGGGGACGATCGCGCGATCGACCGCGGGGATCTGTGCCAGGAGATACGCGACTCCAGCGACGGCCAGTGCCACGAACCCGGCGGCAGCGGCGAGGATCCACCCCTCGTATCCCCAGAACAGCCCGGCGAGGAATGACTCAACCGCCGGTGCGAAGAGCAGAACGATACTGAACGCCACGACCCCGAGGATCACGGAGAACAGAAGCTCACGGAACCCGTAGTCGTCGCTCTCGGGAATCACCGCGACGGCGATCTCCCCGCCGGTACGCTCCTCCATCGCAGCAACGGTCTCGGCGATCCGCTGTTCCTCTTCGTTCGTAAGAATCGACGGTCTCATCAGAACTCCACCTGCGGTGCTTCGTCGGCCCCGGTAGTTGCGGCAAAGTACGCTTTCGGGTCAAAGCCGGACATGTTCGCGATGATGACGCGAGGAAACTGACGGATGTACACGTTATACCGTTGCGCCGCCTCGTTGAACCGTCGTCGTTCCACGGCGATCCGGTTCTCCGTCCCCTCAAGCTGGTCCTGCAGGGCGAGAAAATTCTCGTTGGATCGAAGCTCGGGGTAGTCCTCGGTTACCACCAGCAACCGCTGCAACGCCGATCCGAGTCCCGCCTGAGCCTCCTGAAAACGCTCGAACGCCGCGGGGCCCTCCAGGAGAGACTCATCCATCTCCATCACCCCGCCGGCACGACTTCTTGCCTCGGTGACGGCGGTAAGGGTCTCCCGTTCCTGATCGGCGAAACCCCGGACCGTTTCTACCAGGTTCGGGATCAGATCGTACCGTCGCTGGTACTGGTTCTCCACCTGCGACCACGCGGCGTTGACCGATTCTTCGAGTTCCACCATCCCGTTGTACGCGTTCCGAAACGCACCGAATATGATCACCACCAGCAGTACCAGGACCGCAAGGGTGATCAGGACGGCTCGTGTTGTACCTTTCATCGTTTCCTCCGTCGAGACGATACCGCCATTGACGGGCGGGTGTCCAACGGTTGGAGACAGGGCCGGCGCATTACATCGACGAGGGATCGGCGATGATCCTCAGGAACACGTGCAGAACGAGGCGTACCCCGACGGTCCGGTGCGATGAAGGGTGAACCGGAGCGCCTTCCGGTTCACTCTTCCCGTTGGCGACGTCCGACGAACAGGTGGTGGCGACGCCCCGGTAGCCGGCGAGCCGGAATACCGCACCGGACACGAGCAAACGCTCTGCAGAACGAAGTTCGATTAAAGAAAAAAGGGGGAGCCGACGCCCGCGAGCCACCGGGACATGACCACGGGGGCACATGGCCACGTTTTGGTATGACCCGTTACAGGACGACGACTCCCCACAACACAAGAGGAGGATCTTGCTCGTTATTTCACCAGTCCGATAATCAGATTGGTGTCGTTGCGACGGATCCGAAACGTTACTTCGTCACCATCCGCACCGTTTAACGCCATATAGAATTCCCGGAGGGTCGTGACATCCCGGTCGTTCACCCGGACGATGATGTCACCGCTCCGCAGGCCCGCGATCGCCGCGGGGGAACCAGCCGCGACCTGTCCGATGATCAGATCACCACCGCGACCGGTCAGCTCAAGGGTATTGCGTATCTGGTCGGTAATTTCCACGACCGACATTCCGGGCCACAGATCATCGGGGCTGATCTCGTCACCATCACCGGGACGTACACCGGTACGCACCCATGTCGTCCGTACCTCTCCGTTTCGCCGGTACCGGAAACGGGTTCGGTCACCGGGAGCCAGACTTGTCACTGCCCGGAGAAGATCGTCGCTGTCGCTGACCTCGTCGGTTCCAACGGCGACGATGATATCTCCCGGTTCGAGTCCCGCTTCCTCCGCGGGAGATCCGTCGTAGACGCTGTAGACGAAGGCACCCCCCGTGGACTCCTTAAGGGAATCCGACGGACTTGACGGTGGATCCGCCATGTTGACGCCGAGCCATCCGTATTCGACACTGCCGGATTCTATAAACTGGTCGATCGCCCGGGCGGCGTTGTTGATCGGGATCGCGAAACCGAGGCCGATGCTGCCGCCGGTCTGGGAGGCGATCCAGGTATTCATGCCGATCACCTCACCCTCGAGGTTTACCAGGGCGCCACCGGAGTTTCCCCGGTTGATCGCGGCGTCGGTCTGGATGTAGTCGGTCAGGAGAGGGTCACCGTTCCGTCGCGGCCCCCGACGTTCGACGGCACTGACGATACCGCTTGTGACGGTCGACTCGAAGCCGAGGGGATTACCGACGGCAAGGACGAAATCGCCGACCTGGACCTCGTTGCTGTCGCCGAGACGGGCGACGGGGATATCTTCATCGGTCTCGAATGAGATGAGGGCGAGATCCTTGTTGTCGTCGGTACCGACGAGCTCCCCCGAGAACTCCCGTCCGTCGTAGAGGCGAATGTCGATCTCGTCGGCGTTCCCCGCGACGTGGCTATTGGTCAGGATGTATACCTGGTCGCCTGTTCGGCGAACGATGACACCTGAACCGATACCGCGCTGCTCGAATTCCCGCTCTCGGCGAGAGCGATCGGAATCGTCCGAGTCGGGGCGACCGAAGAAGAAATCCAGTGGCGACGGCACTCCCCGCTCCACGCGGGTTATCCGCTCTACCACTTCCAGCTCCACAACCACCGGAAGGGTTTCCCGGGAGATGCGGCGCATCGTGTTCTGGTACGCCTGCATCAGTTCAAGATCACCGGACTGGTCGAGATCACCTGACTGGGCGGGGAGCCGGATCGGTGCGAAGACGGTAACGATCATCGCCACCGCGAGCACCCACGTTGTTCGTGCCCGCGCCGTCGCAGGCGTCCGTGCTCCTGTCGGTCGGGGACGAACTGTTGTGCGTGACCGGGTGCCCGTAGACCGGGGGCTCGCAGTGCGTGACTGAGTGCCCGTAGCGCCTGTCCAGGGACCCGTAGACCGGGAGCTCGCAGTGCGCGACCGGGTGCTCCTGCCGAGGGGGTTTTTTGTTGCTCCCGGCGAAGAGGATCGCAGGGAGGGCGCCCCCCCGGAATATGAAACAGGGATCGTCGGGACGTTGGTGTGTCGGTTTGGCCGTGGTCGGTTCATCGTTTCTCGTTTCATCACTGCCCTCATCGATCGATAATATGGTGCGTCCCGCTTTCCACACGCTTTCAATCCCATTACAGTTTTGACATGTTCAAACTGGTGTTCTTTGTACCGGAACCGGACGCGGAAGAGGTGAAGGCCGCGGTATTCGCCGCCGGTGCCGGTCATTACGACAAATATGATTTCTGTTCCTGGCAGACCCTCGGGACGGGGCAGTTCCGTCCGGGCGAGGACAGCTCACCGTTCATCGGCTACGTCGGCCAGGTCGAACGCGTCCCGGAACTGCGGGTTGAGATCCTCTGCGAGGACGATGTGGTACGTCCGGCGATCCGGGCGCTGCTGGAAGCGCACCCCTACGAGGAGCCGGCGTACGAGGTATACCAGGTGTACCAGTACGCCTCGTTGCCGGAAGGGTTGTAGAGGGCCTGTGCCTCCCTGTCAGTGGTGCGGGGGCCCGCGACGGGGGGACGGAGGCGGACCGCGACGGGGGGGACGGAGGCGGACCGGGTGCCGACCGTGGTCCCCTGTCCGCACCCCGGCCCGGGCAGCCGGGGCGTACACTGCGGGCAAAACCGGCCCGCCCGCGACGGGCGGGGGACGGAGGCGGGCCGCGACGGGCGGGGGTGAGTGCGGCGGCCCC
>JBKHFT010000062.1:0-16879 GCA_046540055.1 Alkalispirochaeta sp. | reverse complement strand
AAGAATAGACCCACAACGATCTGTTTTCAAGGTTGAGAAGCGTTTCTGATCTCCGTGGACGGGACGATCGAGGCTATCACCAGGTGATCCTCGCTCCCCTTGGCGGTCAATTTGAGAAGGGAGATTTCGCGACCGAGTTCGCGAAAGGGGAGAAGCCCGTCGTGGGGCGGGATCAGGAGGATCGCCGCGGCGGCACTGAGCATTTCGAATCGTTTCGGATTCCCCTCCCGGTCATGTCCCTCGATATACCCCCGCCGGCTGTCCTCGGCTGAGTAAAAGGGCAGAACGTCCTGCCGGAACCGCTCCACGAGGCGCCGGATATTGTCGATTCGGGTGGAGATTTCGGCGTCGGTCGCCTCGAAGGCGAGAAAAAAGTCGTCCCCACCGATATGTCCGGCGAAGGCGGAGCGTTCGTTGACCTCGCTTCGGAGAAGGTCACCGAAGAGCTGGATGATCCTGTCGCCGACCCGGAAGCCGTAGGTATCGTTGAACGGTTTGAAATGGTTGAAGTCGATGTAGACGAGGACGTTCCAGGAGGGGTTCGGTTTGAACACCGCCGAGAGGTATTCGGTGATGATCGTGTTGCCCGGTAAGCGGGTGAGAGGGTTCTGGTCCCGGGCGGTTGCCACTTCTCGCTGGTGCAGGATCTGCAGGAGCGCCTTCGAATCGAGACACCCCCGGTACCGGCCCCCTTCGGTGACGATGAGCGCCTCCGCATCGGAGTCCATCGCGTAGATCTGGAGAATACGGTCGATTCGGACGTGGATCGGTACGACGGGAACCCGTCGCAGGTAGCTGTAGAACTCGTTCCGGTAGGTCCTGTTCATCAGGAGAGAGATTCCGTACGGAGAGTACACGTAGGTTTTGAGATCCTGTTCGCGGATGATACCCAGCGGTTCTCCGTCGCCGGTCACAACAGGTACGATCGTTGTCTCCGGTTCACTCCGGAAGCGTTTGAGAACGTCCAGAATCGGGGTGTCCGTGGTGATCGGTTCGATCGGTGAGAGGTTGTGCAGGAGTATCTGTTCGTTTGAAGAAGCGCTCCGCCGGTCGGCCGAGATAAGCTGCTCGATAATCGTGTAGATCCCCTTGAGAGGTTCCGCGGACGCGTCGGGGCGCGCCACAAGGTACCCCTGGATATAGTCACACCCGATCTCCCGGGAGACGTAGTATTCCCGTTTCGTTTCCACCCCTTCGGCAACGACGCGCTGTCCCATCGAATGGGCGAGGTTTACCAGGCTGGTAACGAAGATGCGTTTCGTCGCGTCCCGGTCGATTCCCTCGACAAAGAAACGATCGATCTTGATGATGTCCACCTTGGCCTGATACAGCACCTGGAGTCCGCTGTATCCCGCACCGAAGTCGTCGAGGGCTATCTGAACGCCCGTGCCTCGGAGGGAGGGAAGCTGATCGGGATCATACGCACCGGAGGGCAGTTCGTTTCGTTCGGAGATCTCAAAGGAGAGCAGTTCCGGGGGTATTCCGGTACGACGGATCGCATTATGGATCCGGTTTGCTGCATCCGGATCGTGGAACACGCGATTGTCGAGGTTGAAGAAGAGCCGGCTTCGCTCGCCATCGACGCCGGCAGGCCCCGGATCGGGAATGCGCTCGAGGTACCGGGAGATCGCCTGTTCGAGAAGCATCGTATTCACCTCGACGATCACTCCGTCCTCGTCGGCGCGGTCGAAGAGGTGCGCGATCGAGGTAAACCCCGCTTCGTTCCAACCGCGAAGAAGCGCTTCAAAACCGAAGGTTCTTCCGGTATGGGTACTGACAAGAGGCTGAAATGCGTAGTGTAACGTCGAACAGACCTCTCTCCAGTCGGAAAGAAGCACGTCTCTCTGTACTATCGCCACCTGCACCACGGTATACTCTAAGAGCGATCCGTTAGTTCTGTATGAGGGTACTGTATGACGGCAAAGAGAGATCGAGGGTTACGGCGAATACGCCCCGTTATTACGGCACTGATAATCGGGTTGGTAACGGTCCTTCCGGTGGCGGGACAACGCGGTTCGACCGGGGCGGACTTCCCGGGTACCCCGACACCGTCGGGCGCTCCAGCCTCGCGGGGTACCCTCGATCAGACGGGGACGATCGAGATTCAGATAGATCGACCCGTCGTCTACCCTGATACAAGAGATACACGACGCCTTCTGGAGGATGCGCTGGTACAGGCCGCGCGGCACACCGAACGGGTATACCCTGGTTTCATGGTGACCGTCGGATGGTCCGACCCGACACCGGTCGAAGACGGCTCCGGAAAGAGAGACCGGCAAAATGACACGATCGAGAGGTATCGTCTCTCGGTGAATGCGATTCGCGACGGCGGATCCAATACGATCTCTCTGACCCTTACCGGAACGAGAGGTGATTCCGTCGGTCGCCAGGCAACGGCGATGCCGTTGACAGGGGAATGGGAGGGCACGCTGTACCGCGATCTCTCGCAGCAATTCGGATACCTCGTCGCCCAGGCGCGCGGGTTCCCCCGGCTCCGGGAAGACACGGCGCCGCGGTTCGTCGATGAGCTCTACCTCGGCGAACTGGTCGGTTCGACGATCACCACCGAGGGAGGAACGCCGTACCCCTACAGCGTCGCCGTCACCGCCGACGGGGATGTGGTGGTCGGTGCGATCACCGTTGCGATCCGGTTTTCCCCGGAACTGCGGGTCCTTGAGCTTCCGGGGGCATCCCTTCTCAACGAAGGTAACTACTCCTCGGCGATGACCGTGGCGGTAACCCCTGCGGGGAGCGTTGTGACCCGTCCGTCGATGGGGCGCGAGCTCTACCGGTACCGGCCGGGGGCGGTCGAACCGGAACGGATCCGGAATCCCCTGACCGGGCAGGGCGGGATAGCGGCGCTCCCCGACGGGTCGATCGTCGTCGTCGACTACGCGAACCGACGAGCCGCACGCCTTGAGGGGCGATCCGCAACTCCTCTGGACCTCTTTCCCGATGAGTACACCTACGTTCCGGCGATTGCCGCCGGCCCCGAGGGGAATATCTGGGCGTACGATACGATGGCGCGGTTGATCCGGATCTTTTCTCCCGACGGGGGAAAGCTGGACTCGGTAGTACCGATGCTCCCGATGGAGCAGGCGGGGGGGGTAAAAGCGATCGCCGTCGGGGAGGGTGGAGACTTTCTCCTTCTGACCACCGGTGGACTGTGGCGCTTCGACCGTTCCGGTCATGCGGTGTGGATGATCGATGCGATCGACGACCCTGCGGGAAGTCCCCTTGGCCAGATGATGGGCGTCGCCTGGCATGAACCCACCGGTTCGGTATACCTCACCGACTATATGGGTCAACGGGTGATCCGCCTGGTAGAAACCACCCGTACCGGCGCGGTATCGACGGACCGATTCACCCGCAGGATTCTCGAACTGAACGAGGAACTCCGACGGGCAGGTGCCGACACCGGGCGTCGGGGAGAGGTGTTCGCCGCGAAGGCGCAGCTCTACCAGGAACGGGGCGCTCTCGAGATGGCGCAAGCCCAATGGCAGCTTGCCCTCGAGGAGGATCCCTTTTCGATGGACGCGATCGACCGGATCGATACGATCGAGAGCTCCCTCCTGCAGCGACAGGTGTCTCTTCTGGACGAACGCGTACGGAGCCTTCTCGACGAGTATGGCCGGGAGACGGCACGCCGCGACTTCAGCCGGGCTGTTCGCCTCTACGAACGGATCCTGAACCTCGAACCGGGAAACGAGGAGATGCGTCGGGCGAAACGCGCCCTCGAGGCGCAATTCGAGGAGCGCGGTGGTCCGACACCGCCACCGTATCCGGTCGAGATCGCCGACCTCTCGGTGGAGCCGCTCTTTCCGGTGTTACTCCGGAGATACCACGACGGCGGGGCCGGTTCGTTCGAGCTGCGCAATCCCGGAGACCGGGCGGTACGAATCCGGTCTGCAGTAGCCACCGCCGGCTCCTTCACCGAAGCTCCGACACCGATCGATCTGCCCCGACGCCTCGGGCCGGGAGAACGCGTTTCCGTCGGTGTTCCTCTCTTGCTCGATCGCGAGGTACTCTCCCTCGAGGAAGACCTGCCGATTCAACTCTCGATCCGCCTGGAGTACGAAGTGGAGGCAAACAGGGGCGGTTCAACCGGCGATGGCGACGGTACCGGTGCGCCCGGCGACGGCGCGATCTCCGCGGTGACCGCCGATGCTTCCACGACGCTCCACCGACGATCCGCCCTCGTATGGGACGACAGCGCCAAGCTTGCGAGCTTCGTGACTCCCAATGATGAGGTCGTCGCGGGGTTCGCTCTGCGGGTGCTGGCGGGTCTCGAACGGGGAACTCCGGGAATCGGCGCCGAGGACGGAACAGCGAGAGGGATCGCGGCGGTTTCTCCGCGAATCGCCCGTGCGATCCGTCTCACCGACGCTCTCGGGCGGTACGGGATCAATTACGTCGAGGACCCTCGCACCCCCTTTTCGGAGGTGCAGGGTGCCGCACATGCGGTGGATACGGTACGCTTTCCCCGGTTGACCCTCTACTACCGTTCCGGCGATTGCGATGATACGAGTGCCCTCCTGGCATCTCTCTTCGAAGCTGCCGGACTGGATACCGCGATCGTCACTACCCCGGGACACGTTCTGATCGCCGTCGATACGAAAGAACCGGTATCCAACCGGTGGATGTTCGAAACAACGACCACGACGGCGATAGCTCACGAAGGAACGTTGTGGATCCCCGTGGAAACGACCGTGGTTGACGACGGGTTCGCCGTTGCGTGGCAGGAGGGTAGCCACCTGGTCGGAACAAACCTCGACGAGGGTGCGGTGGAGATCATTCCCACCCGCAACGCCCGGGACCGGTATCCCGCGCTGCCCCTCCCGGCACCGTCGTTCACGATTACCGAACCTCCCGTAACGGCGATCAGGGCGATGGTTGACACCTCCTTTCGGCACGTGAACGAGATCGTATATACCGCCGGCCGGAGTGCTCTCGATCGCGACCTGGAGACCCGGGCGGGAACACGACGTATTCCGATCCTCAACCGGATCGGCATCATGGAAGCGCGTTTCGGGTACACCGATCGTGCCCGGGATGTCTTTACGGAGATCATCGAACTGCGGAACAGTTATGTTCCCGCCTACGTGAACCTTGCCAACCTTGCGCTTCTTGAGGGCAGGACAGATGAAGCCCTGGCGCGTCTCGATCAGGCAAGGCTTCTGGACCCGGACTCGCCGGTCGTGATCGACCTGATCGCCCGGGCACACTACGCGGCGGGGAACGGACGCGCCGCGCGGGAAGCGGTCCGACAGCTCGCCGGGATCGATCCCGAACGTGCGGGACGTCTCTCGATGATCGTGTCGACGACGGGAACGGCGGTTTCCGGCGAAGCAAACGGAAATGGCGTCAATAGAGGAGAGAGTGGTTCCGTCGGGGGCGGTGAAGGCGATCCGGCAACGACCGCGGGCCGAGCGTCACGGGCGGGAAGCCTGGCCGAGGTGATCGGGGCGTTACCGCCGGCGGAGTGGCTCGTAGAGGATTAGGTACTGTCTGCGAGCGCGGTTTCCATCTCGGTCTTCAACTCTCGTATGCGAGCTACCGAAAACTGGGCACCGATCTGCTGGATTACCGCTTCCGCAAGCCAACCTGCGGCACCGGCGGCGCGGACCGGATCGTACCCCTTCGCAAGGGCGGCGAGAAAACCTGCGGCAAACATGTCCCCCGCGCCGGTGGTGTCCGTCACGGCCAGAGGGCGGCCGGGTACGGAGGAGATCCGGAGCGGTGCCGTACCCGCTACTCGTTGAGTAACCACCGACCCGTCTTTTCCGACTTTGAGGGCGGCGATGCGGGTATGCTCCCCGAGCATCCGGGCGGCCAACTCGGCGTCTTCCGTTTCGTAGAGGATCTGCGCTTCCGTGCGGTTCGCAAACACAACGTCCACGTCCCGTTCCAGGAGAACGAGGAAATCGTCGCGGTACCGCTCGACCGCGAAGGGATCGGCAAGGTCAAAAGCGACGGTAACACCGTTCTTCCGTGCGATCTCGATCGCTCGCCGAATACTCCCTTTCTGAACCTCCGTATCCCACATGTATCCGGTAAAGTAGAGATAATCCGCGGTTGCGAGAAGTGCCTCGTCGAGATCGGCGACGCCGAATTCCTGGCACATTCCGAGGTGGGTATTCATCGTTCGCTCACCGTCGGGGGTTACCAGAATGATGCTGGAACCGGTGGCGCCCTCTCCCATGATCAGGCGAGAGGTGATCCCGTAGGCTTCGACCTGTTCTCCGTAGGTTCGTCCGAAGTCGTCGTTCCCGATCTTGCCACAGATCACCGCAGGAACCCCGAGACCGGCAAGGGCAAGAAGTGTGTTCGGCGCGGATCCTCCGGGACGGTAGGTACGGGGAGCATCACCGAAATGGGAAAGGATCGCTCGCTGTCGTTCTTCGTCGACGAGGTGCATGATCCCCTTCGCGACTCCGAGCGCTTCGAGATCGGTATCGGTGGCCGGGATCACCACATCAATGAGGGGATTTCCAATTCCAAACACCGCTGGTCGCGGGTCGTCGGCCGTACCCGATACGTTCCTGTTGTTCATTCCGCGAACACTCTACGAGGTTTTTCCCGCGGCGTCTATTGGAGACTCCGATAAACGCCGGAGATAAAAAACCCGACGCGCCGGAGCACGTCGGGTTGCCGTATGAATATCTGAGGCTACCGGTCGGCTTCCTCTTCGGTGTCGTCGGAGTCCTCGTCGTCCTCCGACTCCTCCTCTTCGATGAAGCGCCCGTCCTGGGGCCCACCGGGATTCAGATACTCCAGATACGAGGTATCTTCCTCAGCTCCGTCGGTAGACCGTTCAGCCTTTTCCCGACGCTTTTGTTCTTTCTTTTTTTTCTTGTTCAGTTCGCGACGGCGTTTTTCTCCGCTATAGTTATTTCGCGCCATTCGGTTTAGTACGCCCCGAAATCACCGCGACCGCCGTCACGATGACCTCCGCGACTACCACCGTAGCCGCCACGTCCGCCGCCGTATCCACCACCACCGCCGCCACCGCGGCGACCTTCGGTACGGGGCTGCGCTTCGTTCACCCGAAGGGGTCGCCCGTCTAGATCCGCGCCGTTCATTCGTTCGATAGCGGTTTCCGCCGCTTCATCGTCTTCCATTTCGACAAACCCGAAGCCGCGGCTGCGACCGGTGTCACGGTCCATGACGATCCGGGCGTCGGTGACGTTACCGAATTCGGAAAATGCCGCTCGAAGTCCTTCTTCTTCCGTGCGAAAGTTGAGATTGCCCACATAGAGCGTTTTAGCCATTGATCCTTCCTCCTTGGATCGACGGGGGACGACAGCGGGTTTTTTCCGGAACATACACACACGACGGAACAGCGTCTGAGGCACGCCGGGGCAGCTATCAACCCCTGAACATCATATTTCGGTCCGTCGTGAATCGTCGGTAGGAACATCCATCCGATAGCGTTTCAAGCGTACCAAGCGCAGTATGTGCCATTTTTCTCCGGTTGACAAGCGAAAAACGCTTGATCCTCCGTTGGAACACGGTATTCTAGGAGTATGGAGCGACGCAATCGGCGACGTGAGAAACGATGTCCGATCTCACAGATGGTCGAACTGGGATTCGGTAAAGAGCGGTGGGTCCACGGACGAGGCGTGGATATCAGTCGTGACGGCTTTCGCAGCGTCCTTTCCGAAGAACTCGATCTCGGGGCAAGCTTGTTCGTGCTGTTCAGTTTCGATGATACTGCAGTAGAGGTTGAAGCGATTACCGTACACGTTACCGCCCGGGACGACGGGTTCTGGGAGGCAGGATTTCAGTTCACGAACGTCGACCGTTCCGCCCAGGAGGCGATCGACTCATTCGTCGAGACGATAGACGCGGGGTGCGATGAGTAGACGCTACCGATCCAACCGCTGAAGCCGTCCGATTTCGCGCCATCCTTCGGTATCTCGATCCCATACCCACAGACGTCGCTCTTCTCCGGGACCGGCAACGGTTATCGCCACTACCGTCGCCGTCGAGGAATCCCTCAGGTAGAGAAACGCCTCATCCCGATCGTACTCTTCCAGACGCTTCGGCAGATCGAGATCCTGCGTAAACCACGTCGCACCACCGTCGTTCCAGATCGTTCCGTCGGTAACGCGAAAGACCGCTTCCCGGAGATCGTTGTCGTGAACCGGTTCCGGAGGAATGCTCTCGTCGACGGGTTCATCGATGGTCTCACCGGATCGTGTGTCACCTCCGACGCGACCTACTGCGGATGCGATGATCCGCTGCGCCGTCTCGGCGGTCACGTTTCCTTCGATCCGATCTATCTCACGTCCGTCGGGCTGAAACAACAGAAGCGTCGGGAGGATCGTTCGATCCCACCGGAGCGCCTGGGGATCGGTATCCTCGATACGGAGGGGAACCCATCCGTTTCGTACCAGCGCGACGAGCCCCGGGTCGGACAGTGCGTTCTCATCGAACCACAGGCACGGATCACACCAGATACCACCGGTGAGGAGCAGGAGAACCGGCTTCCCCTCCCGTTCCGCCCGGTCGAACGCCGTCTCGGCGTCGAGGACCCAGGGAATCGTGGAGCGGGACTGCGCCTGCAGCGACACGGTTGAGAGTAGCGTGAGCACCAATCCGGTAACGAGGACCGCAACGACCGAGGGGGACCCTCCACCGGCTCCGGTTGTTCCACCGGCTCCGGTTGTCCCGCCGGCTCCGGTTGTCCCGCCGAACCTGCGAACGATCATGAGAGCGCCGTCCTTCCGCGAAAACTGCGGGCCAGCGTCAGACGATCGGCGTACTCGAGGTCGCCTCCGACGGGAAGGCCAAGGGCAAGGCGTGTCACGGTAACCCCGATCGCTTCGAGCTGCCGTGCCACAAAGAGCGCCGTCGTATCTCCCTCGACGGTCGGGTTGGTCGCGATGATCACCTCGGCAACCTCCTCGTGCCCCGCACGATCAATGAGAGAGCGAATCGCAAGGTCGTCGGGCCCGACCCCGTCGATCGGGGCGATCACCCCCCCGAGGACGTGGTAGAGGCCGTGGTATTCGTGACTTCCTTCGAGGGCGGTAACGTCCTGGGGTTGCTCGACGACGCAGATCGTCGATCGATCACGGCCCGGATCGGTGCAGATCGGACACGGATCGGTCTCGGTATAGCTGCCGCAGATCGAACAGGGACGAATCGTGTCGTGGAGAGAGTGAATCAGCGCCGCGAGGCGCTGTGCGTCACTCCGCTCCCCGGCGAGAAGGGCATAGGCGATGCGTCCGGCGCTCTTCTTTCCGAGGCCGGGTAGACGTGAGATCGAATGGATCAGTTGGTCAAGGGCATTCAGCGCCATTCCGGATAACCGATCCGTTACGCCCCGCCGAAGAGCCCGGGCGGGATCTGCATCCCCCCTGCCAGGGACGAGAGATTCTCCTGGAGGGCTGCGCGTACTTTTCCGGAGGCGTCGTTGTGCGCCGCCCGAAACAGATCCTGAAGCATCTCCCGATCCTCGGGGTCGATCACCTCCGGAGCGATCTCCACGGAAAGAACGGTGAACTCTCCGTTCATCTCGATTCTGATCATATCTCCCCCGGCGGTTCCGGTCACCTTGGTTTCCTTGAGACGCTTCTGTGCTTCCTGCATCGTCTCCTGAAGCTGCCCCATGTTTTTCAGCAGATCCATCGGGTTCATGCCTGTCCCTCCACTATTTCGCCGCGAAACACTTTCCGTACCATCTCCACCTCGGGATCAACCCCGGGTTCCTTGGACCCCGGGTCGCTTTCTCTTCCGGCGACCTCATCTCCGATCTCGCCAAGGGTCGTTATCCTGACGGCGAGGGAATCGGCGCCGAGAACAAAGAGCGCCTCCTGCTGGACCGCCTCGCGATCCGTCGTCAGCGCGCTCGCCCCGAAATCGTCGGCAAACGCGATCGTTAGCATCGAATCGGCAAGGCGCCAGTACCGTGCTCGCGCCAGCAACGCGGCGACACTGATCCGTTGCGTCCGAAACCGGCCGATGATCGCCTCGATCTGCTCCCGGGAGATTCCGTCGACCCGGGGTGGCTCGTCGAAATTGACCGGTTCTTCATCCTCCGGTACCTCCGCGTCCGACGTCTCGCCGGCACTGCGTTCCGGTACATATTCCGTCGCGCCGACGGTGTCCGGCATCGCAAGACCAGGGTCGTCGCGGTGCCCATCGTCATCCGGCATGCCTGCTTCGCGATCCTCCCGAAGGTGGTACGCCGCGTCGTGGAGAATCTCCTGCTGGAGCTCCCGAATCTCTTTGACCAGCGCGTGGGGCGCCGTCAGATTCGGCAATGATACGAGACGACTGATCGCGAGTTCCAGATCGAAACGCTGATTGATCGAATAGCGAATATCACGGTAGAGCTGCAGGACGATCTCGTTCGCCTGTTCCAGGTGATACCGGTTGAGGCCACCCCTGACCGTCGCGGGGATACGTTCCGGGTTGATCCCGAGGATCGCCTCCCGGGTGATACCGTTCGCGGCGAGGAGCAGGGTACGGAGATAATCCGCAAGATCGATCGTGAAGCGTTCCACCGGGACACCGGACTGGATCGCTCCGTCGACGATCTCAAGCGCCTCCCGTGACCGTCCACCGACGATCGCCTCCATCAGCGAGTTTAATCGCTCCACCCCGACCAGACCCAAAGTGTCGTGGATCACGTCGAGACGGATATGTTTGTCCGAAAACGCGACGATCTGATCGAAGAGGGTGTAGGCGTCGCGAAGACTTCCCGTCGCTTCCCGGGCGATCCAGGAGAGAGCGTCCTCGTCGGCATCGATCCCCAGATCGGCGGCAGCTCCCGCGAGCATCGTCCGTATCTCCTCCATCGGGATCAAGCGAAAATTGAACTGCTGACAGCGGCTGCGGATCGTAGCGGGGACCTTGTGGATCTCGGTGGTGGCAAAGATGAAGATGATATACGGCGGCGGTTCCTCGATCGTCTTCAGCAGCGCGTTAAAGGCGCTGTTGGAGAGCATGTGGACCTCGTCGATGATGTAGATCTTGTACCGTGAGGAGTTCGGCGCAAAGAGCACCTCGTCCTTGATCTCCCGGACATCGTTCACACTCGTATTGGAGGCACCGTCGATCTCGATCACGTCGAGGGCGGTACCCCGGGCGATCTCTTCACTTCCTTCCCAGTCATCGCAACCGTCGGCGTTCGGGCCGTCGGGACAGTTCAGCGCTTTCGCGAGGATTCGGGCGGCACTCGTCTTGCCGACGCCCCGGGGACCCGAGAAGAGGTAGGCGTGGGCGATCCGTCCGGAGGACAGGCTGTTCTTGAGGGTTGCTACCACGAATTCCTGGCCGACCAGCTCGTCGAACCGGCGCGGTCGCCTGCGTGTTGCTGTTACTTCATAGCTCATCGGTACCCTCCAAACAAAAAACCCCTTCAGCTCCACCCAAGCGATCTGCGGCACAGCTGCCGATCGCTTACCGCTGCTTCCTTCCGGACCTGACGGGGTTGGGCGACGACGACTTGCACAGGGCCCAGGTTTCAACACCGAAGGGGCAAAAACGGAGAGAGGGGGATTCGAACCCCCGGTACCCGGTTAGGGTACAAACGCTTTCCAAGCGTTCACCTTCGGCCACTCGGTCATCTCTCCAGGGCGCGGAGACCTGTCATGGGCTCCGTTTATCTGTTTGTCCGCCAGGCGGACGTGCCGATCCATTGCCGGACACGGAATGGACGACAGCTATCGGAGAGGGAGGGATTCGAACCCTCGGTACGGACGAGCCGTACAACAGATTTCGAGTCTGCCCGATTCAACCACTCTCGCACCTCTCCAGACATGAGGCGGTCATACTACTCACAATACGAGTGGAAAATCAACAACCTATCGGGGTTCTACGCTACCGAGGGAGGATTCAACGGTTCGTGCGATCGTCTCGGCAGACTCTGTTGGAATCACAAACTGCAGGATCCCCGGTCGATCGGTGTTTTCGTCGGGTGAATCAAACAGAATCGAGTAGCTGATATGCTCGGCGGTGACCCTCCGGATCTGGTGAAAGGTTATTCCGTTGTGCACAAAATCGGTACGTTCATCATCGTCAGATGTTGCAAGCGAAGGGGCTGTTTCTTTCGCCGAGCCGGAGGTTTCCATCATTCCGATCAGCAGAATCGACGGGCCCGGACCGACGTACAGATCCAGCACCTCGATCGGCAACTCTTCCTGAACGGGAAACTCCTGAGATTCCCATCCCGCAGGTGGACGGATCGCAATTCCGAGTCCGGGAATATCGACATACGACGCTACAAGGTCTTCATCGATACGAAAACGAAGATCGGCGGATTGCGCGGAACCGGATTCTTGTGACGAATTGTTCCGGGAACAGCCGGCCATTGCGAGCATGAAACCAAGGATGAGGAGAAAAAAAACGAAGGCCATCCCTGGGGGGACGGCCTTCCGTGTACATCGAAGGATCATCAATTATTTCGTAACGTTTACCGAACGCGTCTGAACGGTCGCTACATTGGCAAACATATTGATGACGACATCCAATACGTCCTGTTCGGTCGTAATGAGATAGTCTTCACTCCCTGCAGCCATCGCATTGGTATCTACCTCGTTCAGGGGAATCAGACCCCACAGAACGTACCACTGCTGCGCTTCGACGGTGACGTTCCCCTGAGGGCCATTTCCAACAATATGCTCGTTGGTCACACACCCCGCGAGGAACAGAACGACAACAACAAAGAGAACTGAAGCTTTTAACACTCTGTTCATAGTATCCTCCTGATACCAATCATGGGATACCCGTTCCCTGCTGTCAACTATAAATCGAGAATTCTTACCTCTTTGTTGCCGTATCGCGGGTTCAACTGCACGATCGCCTGTATTGATGCTCTCTGTTTTCCGAATCGTCCCGGCTGGGGACGTCACCGGGAAAGAGATAGCCGTCGTCCCGGTTGTACCGAATGTGGACGTCGGTGCCGACAGCGAATCGGCGTGGATCGGTTACGATCAACTCGTCTCCTTCGGTGGTACGACACCCGTAGCGATGGGTTGCCCCGAGAAACTGGTGCGTTTCGATTACAACCGGAATGACCACGGTATCGTCCCCTTCCGCGGTTGATCCGGAATCATCCGGACCGAGAAGCGTCAGCTCTTCCGGCCGGAGAACGCGTCGCCCCCGGTCGAAGAGGTTCGCCTCACCGACGAAAGAAGCGACAAAGGGGTTTCGCGGTGCCCGGTACAGCTCCTCCGCCGTCTCGTACTGGACGATCTTCCCGTCTTTCAGGACTGCGACGCGGTCCGAGATCGCCAGCGCCTCCTGGCGACTGTGCGTAACGAAGACGACGGTGATTCCCAACCGTTGTTGAAGGCGCACGATCTCGTCCCGGAGATCCCGGCGCAACACCTCGTCGATCGATGAAAACGGCTCGTCCAGCAGCAGCAGCAGCGGGTCCACCGCAAGGGCGCGGGCGATCGCCACCCGCTGCCGCTCCCCACCGGAGAGAGTCCGTACGTTCCGTTCTTCGTATCCTGGAAGATCGACGAGTTCGAGAAGCTCCGTCACTTTCTCCCGGATTTCGAAAGCGGGACGCCGTCGGATGCGCATTCCGTACCCGACGTTTTCGGCGACGTTCATGTGGGGAAAGAGGGTGTAGTCCTGAAAGACGTACCCGATCTGCCGGTCCGCCGGGGAGAGGGCCGTTACGTCCCGGTCGTTGATGACGATCGTACCTGCGTCGGGTCGTTCGAAACCTGCGATCAGGCGCAGCGTCGTCGTTTTACCGCTCCCGCTGGGGCCGAGAATCGAGACAAGTTCACCCTCGCGGATCCGGAAATCGATCGACATATCGAATTCGGGATACGATTTGGTAACGTTCTGAAAAATGATCATTCGTTTTGACTCTCCTGTGACTGAACACCCGTGGATAACGACGTCGAATCGATCATCCAGAAGAGAACGAGACACACCGCGACGTAGAGAACCGAGAGGGCGAGGGCAAGATCGAAACTGCGAAACCCGATGAGGCGATAGATCGCCACGGGAAAGGTGGTGATCCGGCCGCGACCGATCGCCATCACGATCGTGAGGTCCGCGAACGGTAGTGCAAGGGCGTAGGCGTACCCGTTGAGGAACGTTCGGCGCAATAACGGCAGTTCGATGTCCCGCAGTATCCGCCACCGTCGAGCCCCCAGGATCTCGGCAGCATGCACAACGGGGTCGCTCAACTCCTCGACCCCGGACCGGATAATACGAAACACCAGGGGAAATGCGACGAAGAACTGACCGATCACGATGAGAAGAAGTTCGGGAACCACGGTGTGCCACATGAGGCGCAATCCGAGGCCCACCGTGACAAGGGAGATCGCCACCGGAATCTGGAGCGCACCATCGAGCCAAGCCCGGTTCTCACCACGAAGGCTCAGTGCCGATGCGGTAGCTACGAGAAATGTAATCGTTCCGCTCGCCCCGGCGAGAAGGAGGCTTCGCAGGATCACCCCGCCGATCGAGCTTCTCAGGATACTCTCGACGTTCCGATCAGCCGCACCGGGGTTGAGCAACTGCCGAAAGTTCTCGAACCCGAGAGCTCCATCACCACCGGTAAACGCGCTGAACACCATCGTTGTCAGCGGCCCGAGAACAAACACAAGGATTGCGACGATGTAGGCGCTCAGAGCGATTCGCCGAAGGATCGGCGCCTGTGACAGACGCGGCAGCTCCTTCTCCGTATCAAGGGCACCGGCTCGTGCCCATCCGATGGACCGGCTGCTGATCACGACAAACACTCCGGAGAACAGGATCTGCAGAAAGGCGAATACTGCGGCAGCGGTAATATCGAGATTGATAAACATCTCCCGGTAGATCGCCACTTCGAACGTCGCGTATCGAATACCGCCGAAAACCAGAACAACCCCGAAACTGAGAAAACAGTAGATGAAGACGAGAATAAAACTCGTCAGGATAGCCGGTAGCAGCAACGGCAGGGTAACACGAAAGAATACCCCTGTCGGCGAATCACCAAGGCTCTCGGCACTCTCCCGAAACCGTCGATCGATACCGGCCCAGGCCGTCGAAATCGTGCGTATCGCAAGGGAAAGGTTGTAGTACACGTGGGCAAGGATGATTCCCGAAAAATTGTACACCAGATTGTGGTCCGTACCGAGGACCCGGTTGATGACACCGTTCTTCCCGTAGAACCCGATCATCGCCACGACGACGATGATACTCGGCAGCACGAAGGGAATCAGCGAGAGAGAGTAGACGATCCGGCGCCCAGGGAAGGTGTAGTGGGATACGAGGTACGCTCCGGGCAACGCGACAATAACCGCCAGCGCCGCCGAGAGTGAGGCCTGACCGACGGTAAAGGAGATTACGGAACGGACCTGCCGCGACCTGAGGATTTCGAGTACCTGATCGAGTATCTCCGCACCCGGCACGGAAGCCCCGAGGGTCCCGCGATAGAACACCGTACCAACGGGGCCGAAGAAGAAGAGGAGAAAGAAGAGTGCGAGCCCTCCGAAGAGGGCTCCCTGCCGAAGGGACAACGAGGTCACCGCATCACCGCTTCCCAGTCTGCGAGCCATCGTTCGAAGTTCGCATCCACCTCAGCTACGTCGAGAAACACCGATCGCTCGGGCCGATCAAGCGCGGTAAATGCGTCGGGGAGCGTCACGTCCTCACGAACGGGGAACATGAACTGATTCAGGGGAATCTCCCTCTGGAACTCCCGGGAGAGGATGAAATCAACGGCGCGCCGGGCGTTTTCCCCATTCGGTGCGTCTGTCGTGATACCCATCACCTCGACTTGAGCGTACCCTCCGTCGCCGACGATCAGGTTCCGGTACCGCTCGGTCTCTTCGTACGCGATATGGTAGGCGGGACTCGTCTCATAGGAAAGAACGATCGGCGCCTCACCCTGGGAGTACAATCCGTACCCTTCGGACCATCCCGAGGTGATCGTCAGAATATTGGGTTCGAGGTCCTGCCAGAAGTCGAGATACCCCTCCTCACCGAACTCGGCTATCGTCAGGAGCAGAAAATTTCGCCCCGGTGAGGACGTTGCCGGATTCATCAGGACGATCGATTCCCGCAGAGCCGGGTCGAGGAGATCCTCCCACGTCTGCGGCGGATCGGTGAGGGTTTCGCTGTCATAATTGAGAACAACGTTCCCGTAGTCGAACGGTATCAGACGATTCGAATCGTCCAGAAGCAGGTCCTCCCGTACCGCATCGAGGTCCGCCGGTTCGTAGCGCTGGAAGAGATCCGCCTCGAGTGCCCTCCCGATGTAGGTGTTGTCGAGACCGATGACGAGGTCGACGGCACCTTCCCCGCGGGTAAGCATCACCTCGTTGAAAAGACCACCGGTGTCCGACAGCCGTTCCATCGTTACAGCGACATCGTACTCGTCGGACATGTGTGCACTGATCAGCTCTTCGAGTCCTTCGGGAAACGCATCATAGGTGTAGATCACCAGCTCCCTGGACTCACTGTCGGATCCGGCCGCGTCCGACGAGGCGGCACCCTCTGAGTTGTCACCGGCGGACGTATCCCCGCCGCAGGACCAGAACGTGCCGAGGAGCACGATCGAGACGATAAGCGCGACGACGCCACGCTTTCCGCGAAACGTTGTGTTGGAGAAAGACATACAAACCTCCCGGAAAAAATATTCCGAGGTGGTTACGAGACTGAGTATGGCGCTGAAACAGGCCACGGCAGGTTCCCTACGCCGGCATTACCCGGATCAGGTCTGCGGGTGTGATCTCAGCCTTTCGCAACGAAAAGCACCCCGAGATGTTAAAGATATCGATCGGGCCGACGAGGTGTCAACACCGGTGGGCAGATTCGCAGGTGCAGGCGAGCGATGCATGTATCTTCACGTTGATCGCCCGACGCCGCCACTCCGTTTCGAGCCCACTTCACTGTCGCCCCCCTGCCGTGAGCCCGA
>JBKHFT010000061.1:0-17016 GCA_046540055.1 Alkalispirochaeta sp. | reverse complement strand
TCCGGGAGGAGCGAAACATTCCCAGAACGTGGAGGTCTCGGGTTATCTCCTCCAAGGCGGCGATTCCGTCGGTGAACTGTTCCCTTCCGGGGGGAAGCTCCACATCCACATAGAACATGTAGCGCCACGGCTCTCCGTGGATCGGACGAGATTCCAGCTTCTTCATGTTCAGCTCGCGATCGGCCAGGATGCGCATACACTCGAATAGCGCCCCCGGCGTATCGGGTGTCGAGAACACGATCGTCGCCATGTCGGGGTCCCGCGCCTCGGCGTTCTCTTCCCGCGCGAGTATCGCAAAGCGTGTGTAGTTTCGCGCGTTCGTTTCGATACTCTCCCGGAGAACCTTCATCCCGTAAAACGCGGCGGTCTGAGCGTGGGCGATCGCCGCAAGGGTGCGATCCCCCGCGTCCCGGACCTGCGCGACGGAGCCGGCGGTATCATAGTAGGACTGCACCTCCCATTCGGGGTGGCGGTCGAGAAATTCCCGGCACTGCTCGATCCCCGGTCCCTGGGAGATCACCGTCGTGATATCATCGATCGTCGCATCGGGAGTCCCGATCAGGCTGTGCTGAATACGGATCTGCGTTTCCCCGACAATCTTCAGGTCCGGGTACTGTATGAGCAGATCGTAATTCTCGTGGATCGAGCCCATCAGCGCGTTTTCGAGTGGAATGATTCCGAAGTCCGCTTCACCGGAGAGCACCGCCTCGAAGACGTCCCGAAAGCGTCGCCGGGAGATCGCCTCCACGCTTTGCTCGGTCAGATCGAAGTAGCGGGTCAAAGCTATCTCGCTGTACGCCCCGCGGGCGCCCTGGAACGCGACACGGATCGCCTCGTTCGCGCTTCCCTCGCCGACGCTGCGTTCCTTGTCGGGAGTCAGGGTGTCCCGTTCAATGAGGCGGCCAAGGTGAGCGATCCGTTGACGGCTCGGCAGACGGGCGACTTCGCGACCCACCACGGGTGACATCGCTTCGATGTCGCGCATCAGCTTCTCGAACTGCTCCGGAAAGAGCGTCTGAGGCCCGTCGGACAGCGCTTTGTCCGGTTCGGGGTGAACCTCGACGATGATTCCGTCGGCGCCGGCGGCGATTCCTGCGAGTCCGACGGGGATCACCTTCTCCCGGAGTCCCGTCGCGTGGCTCGGATCGACGAACACCGGAAGGTGACTCAGCTTCTTCACCACCGGGATCGACGAGATATCGAGGCTGTTCCGTGTATACGTTTCAAAGGTGCGAATTCCTCGCTCGCAAAGCATCACGTCCTCGGCACCGTGGGCGAGAAGGTACTCGGCAGCCATCAGCCATTCTTCGATCGTAGCGGCAAGCCCCCGTTTGAGCATTACCGCCCGATGTTCCGCCCCGACCGCCTTGAGGAGTTCGAAGTTCTGCATGTTCCGGGCGCCGATCTGGAAAACGTCGACGAGGTCACGCATCACCTCCACCTGCGAGTGGCTGACGATCTCGGAGATAACCGGCATACCATACTTCTCACCCGCTTCTTTCAGATACTCGAGCCCTTCCGCTCCGAGCCCCTGGAACGAGTACGGTGAAGTCCGCGGTTTGTACGCTCCACCACGGAGCATCACCCCGCCGGACTCGGCGACGATCGCCGCGGTCTCGAGAATCTGGGTCCTGCTCTCTACGGCACAGGGACCGGCGATAATCACGAGGCGGTTTCCACCGACCTTGACGGGACCGACCTGGAACACCGAGTCCTCATGCTTGAACTCCCGGGATGCCAGCTTGTACGGTTTCGTGATCGGGACGACTTTCGCCACGCCCGGGTGCAGCTCAACCTCACGAATATCGATCTGCGAGGAACCGACGGCACCGAAGATCGTCTCCGTTTCGCCTGTCACTTCCCGTACGGTGAACCCTCGACTCTCGAGGAATCCGCGGAGAGCGTTCTTCTCCCGCTCCGTTATCCCGTGTTCCAGTACCACTACCATAGAGCGCTACTCTACCACTACGTGTTGTGCAGGGGGAACTCTTGCAGGATGTATTCCCTGAACCGCTCGTCGAGACTAATCCGGAACCGGCGGATCCGCTCGACGTAGATAAGGGTGGACTGGGGAATCCGCCCCGTCCGAACGCGGCTCAACCCGCCGTTATACGCAGCGACGGCATCCCAGTCGTTGCCGGTGTGTTCGAGGCACCACGCAAGATAGTCGATACCGTGATAGGTGTTCGTGTCCGGGTGAAAAAAGTCCTCCTCCGAAAGATTCCGGAAGGTACGGGAGTTCAGCTGAAACAGCCCCCTGTCGATGGAGGTTGCGTTTTGATTGATCGCAACCGGCGAATACCGACTCTCCACCCAGGCAAGGGAGAAGACGAGAGAGAGGGAAATGTCCGCCCGGTTCGCATGGTAGAGGATCGGCAGAGCGATCTCCGGCGAACCGGTGAGGTCGATGAAGAAATTCTCTACCGCTTTGTGGGTCAGATCCTCGCGGTACAGCGCAAGTATCGGATTCCGGCTTTCCAGGAGGTTTCGAATGTTGGCGTAACTGCCAAAGCTTCCCTGATCAAGGGTCGCCGTCTCCCAGGCGAAGGAAAAGTCCGGGATCGAATCGCCCCCTTCCGATGAATTCGCGACGGGGCCGGTCGTACTGCAACCCAGCACGGCAACCGCCGCAAAAAGCACGAGAAATCGATTGGTCATAGTGTCGTTGTCCTCTCCTGAGTACGGACAAACACCGCGTGACCGTTGAGATTCGCAATAGCGACGAGATCTGTTCGTCGTCTCAACTCATGAACAAGAGTGGTAACGCCCTCGCACCCGTAAAAGCCGTAGTCGTCAAACACAATGAGTCCCCCCAGGGGGACGCGGGGCCACACCCATTCAAACACGCCCTTTGCCGATTCGTACACATCGACATCGACATGGCAAAAAGCGATCTTCCGGTCGTGAACGCGATGCGCCGTTTCTTCGGGGAATATCCCCTCCAACAGCGAGTAATTTCGCAGGTCGAGACTATGCAGAAAGAGATCGACCGTGTCAAGCGCCGTATCGGCGTGTTCACCACCCGCGTAGTACGGGTCCCTGGGGCCCGCTTTCGCCACGCCGGAAAACGTGTCGGCGACATAGACCGTCCGCTCCGGGAAGAACTCCGCAGAGCGCAACGCGAGAAGCGCCGCGCTTCCACCCCGCCAGGTACCGACCTCCAGGATCGCGCCGGGGATCGGCGCGATTTGCGGAAGCAGTTCCCACAGCTCGTACAACCGTGACTGGTCGAGAAGCGTTCTGTCCCGGATCCGCTCCCACACCCGGAGAAACGGAAGGTCCCCCGACCAGGGGCGGTAATCGGCAACCGGAGCGGTATCTCCGTACCCCGGCGGATATACCCGAACCGGGATCGAACGATGAGGCATAACTCCATTCTACTACGAACCGGGGTGGTTCTGATACACTCGAAGGATGCTGGACCGAATCGCCTTCGGAACCTGGGCGCTGGGAGAGACCGACTGGGGCCCCCTGAGCGTCCCCGATGCCCGGCGGGTGTTACGAACAGCCTGGGAATCAGGGCTTTACCGCTTCGATACCGCCGAGGTCTACGGGAACGGCAGGGCGGAGCAGTTGATCGGACAGGAGTTCCGCCGGGAGATCAGAAGCGCTCGGGATACGATAGAGATCGCCACAAAGTCGGTTGTCCGGGATCCACCGGCGCAGCGGAAGCACCTGGAGCGCTCTCTCAGACGATGCGGGTGCGAATACTTCGATCGGTATTACATCCACTGGCCCCGGGAGGGGATCGATCTTGCTGCCGCGGTCGCCGCCCTCGAGGAAGCGCGTCTCGCCGGCCTGATCCGGGAGATCGGCGTGTGTAACGTGACCGTCGCCGAGTACCGGAAGGCGGCATCGGTGGCGCCGATCGCAGCGGTCCAGTTCGGGTATAACCTCATCTGGCGCCGCCCCGAGCGCGACGGCCTCACCGGGACCACCTCGAGCAGGCGTGTTGCGTACAGTCCTCTCGCTCAGGGGCTACTCGCACGCCCCTTTTCCGATGCCCCCGTCTGGAACGAGATGGACCACCGCCGGTACACTCCCCTCTTTTCGCCACCTGCGGCAACCCGTACACTTCCCTTCAGCCGGAAGTACGTTGCCGCCTGCGAAGAGCGGGGATTCCATCCCGGTGCGGTCGCGGTAGTGTGGCTGCTGGGTATTCCATCCCCGGGCGATAAACAACCGGCGGCGGGGTCGATATCCACCGAGCGGTCCGGTACGTCCTCCCTCCCCTCCCGCGTTGAGGAGGTCGTCGTCGGCGGTCGAAGACCGGAACACGTGTCGACCCTCGTATCGGGGACCAGACGCCTTACCGGGGCGAACGCTCCTGATCTCGTTCCTTTCATCCACGAGGTCGAGGGGTGGTCGAGGGAGCTTCAGCGGTACCTGCCGGATCTGCCAAACATCTTCGGGTACGTTCCAACACCTTGCCGGAACGACCGATCTTGAGTATATCCAAAGGATGAAGCGTTTCTTTCTCGTCTGTGTAATCGTCCCCGCGGTCCTTTCTACCATAACCCACCCGTTGTATCCGCAGGACCGGTCCGAGGGGGATGATGAGTTCGTCATCTCTTTTCTTTCGGGAAACTTCCAGCTTAACCCCGTCTACAGTTTCACCGCCAGCGAGGCGCAGATCTACAGCGGTCTCTACGAGGGACTCGTCGGGTACCACCCGTTGACGATGGAGCCGGTCCCGGCGGTTGCGGAACGGTGGGATGTCAGCGACAACGGCCTCGTATATACATTCCACCTCAGGGATGACGCGCGTTTTTCCAACGGCGACCCCGTTACCGCCGGGGATTTTCGGGAGACCTGGCTGCGGGTGATCGATCCCGACACGGAAGCGGCGTACAACTTCCTCTACGATGTGATAGACGGGGTGCGCGCGTACCGCGCGGGCCGCACCACAGATCCCCGCGATGTCGGTATTCGGGTCATCGACGAGAAGACCCTCGAGGTTCGCCTCCACCAGCCGGCGACGCATTTCTTGCGCATTCTTTGCCACCACGCGTTCGTTCCCCTCCATCCGGATCTGCGAGAGACCGACGACTGGTCGGACATCGAGTCACCCCCTACCAACGGACCGTATCGTCTGGTGGAGCGCTCGGAGGATGAGCTGCTCCTTCGGCGTAGCCCTCGGTATTGGGACGCCGATTCGGTCGAGATCGGACAGATGCGGATACTCTTCACCGAGGAAGACGAGGCGACATCGGTAACGGACCGCTTCAACCGCGGTGTGGTCGACTGGGTCACCGGTGGAATGGATCTCTCGGAGGTACAGTTTCCGGAGATGATCGTGGTGAATCCCCTATTCGCAACGACCTACTATTTTCTCCGTGCCGACGTCGAACCGTTCTCCGACGACCGGGTTCGTCGCGCCCTCGCACTCCTCCTTCCCTGGGAAGAGATCCGCAGCCCGGATATCCACCTTTCGCCGGCGACGACGCTGGTTCCTCCGATCCCCTACTATCCGGAGATCGACGGGATCACGGAACAGCGGATCGACGAGGCCCTGGCGCTCCTCGACGAAGCGGGATACACCCGGGGTGTCCGGATCCCCGGTATCTCCGTCCACATTCCCCAGGGCGAAGAGACGATGCGCGTGGCGGAGATCATGCAGGAGAGCTGGGAGGAACACCTCGAGGTCTCCGTGGATATCCAGGTCACTCCGTACCCGGCCTACTTCGACGCCCTCGGAGAAAGCGACTTCACCGTCGGCACCGTAAGCTGGATCGGTGATTTCGCGGATCCTCTCACCTTTCTCCAGATGTGGATCAGCGACAGCAACGTCAACGACGCGGGGTTTACCAATCTCCGCTACGATCGCCTTATCGACGATTCGATGGTAGAACGCGGGAAGACGCGGTACGAGATCCTCGGCCGGGCGGAAGAGCTCCTGTTGCAGACGGGAACGGTGCTGCCCGTAAGTCACTCACCGTCGATCAATCTGATCGACCTGAAAGCGGTGGATGGATGGTTCCCGAATCCCCTGGATGTACACCCGCTGAAGTATCTCAAGTTCACCGACCAGGAACCGGTGCCGGGAGTGATCCGGTACCGGCCGGGGGACCTCCCGGCGCCCTCTCGCTAACGGTCGAGGCGGAATTGCGCCGGAGGCGGGAGAGCTTCTTCGAGGGCTTCCTCGGAATCCGGGAGCGCATTCAACGGCTCCCGGAACACGATCGCCACCGTCAACATCGCGAGGAGAAAGAAGGGAAACACGATCGTATGTCGAATCTTTGACCAGTGCATGGAAATTTCGGTATACTGCAAGGAATGAGCAGCAGTGCCAAGGGAAAGAACACGACCTTCAAGAAACTACAGCAGATCGTCTATCCCCTTCAGGGTGTCGGACAGATTCAGGACATCATCGAGATGGAGTTCAAGGGAGAGAAGACGCTCTATTACGTGATCTACCTTCCCGTCTCGGATATGACCGTCAAGATCCCCGTCGACCGTGCGGAAGAACACGGCATTCGGGCGATCGTGCCGAAAGAAGAGGCGGAAGCGGCGCTCAACCTCTTTTCCGAAGAGTTCGAACCGGTATCTGCGGACTGGAAGATGCGGTACCAGATGAATCTCGATCTCCTGAAAAAAGGCTCGATCCGGGATATCGCCTCCGTCGTACGTACACTGTACGCCCGGAAAAAGGTGAAAGAGCTGCCGATCATGGAAAGGAAGCTCTACGACAGTGCATTACAGCTCCTTGTCGACGAAGTATCCTTTTCCCTCAATATCAAGACCAAAGAGGTCGAAGAACTCGTCTTCAGCAAGCTTGAGGTCGATACCGGTTCCGACGACGATGAGGATGATATCATCCCCGACGACGAGGAGATCGAAGACGACGAGGAATAAGCACCCTCGGACCGACGACGAGTGGGAGGTGTTCTTCCGTCGCGTCACCGATGCGATCGGCGCCGACTATGCAGCGAGCGTCAACAGAATCGCCGGGTCAACCCCCCGGCCCGATCCGTTTCGGGTACTGATCGCCACGGTGATCAGTCTCCGTACCCGCGATGAGGTAACATTCTCCGCCAGTGGACGGCTCTTCCGGCACGCCGGCACCCCGGAAGAGCTCCTGAGCCTTACCCCGGAGCAGATCGCGGAACTGATCTACCCTGCAGGATTCTACCGTAACAAGTCGAAACAGCTCCACCGGCTCGCCCGGATTCTGGTGGAGACGTACAACGGTACCGTCCCGGATACGATCGAGGAGTTGACCGCACTTCCCGGGGTAGGGCGCAAGACCGCGAATCTCGTTCTCGGTATCGGGTTCGGGATACCCGCAATCTGTGTGGACATCCACGTCCACAGAATTCCCAACCGCCTCGGATGGATCAGAACGACCACCCCCGGGGAGAGCGAAGAGGCTCTCGGAGCGATCGTTCCCCGGGACTTCTGGATTCCGATGAACGAGTGGTTTGTCGGGTTCGGGCAGCAGATATGCACCCCTCAGAGTCCCCGGTGCTCGATGTGCCCCTTCACGGACTCCTGCCCCCGGGCGGGGGTCACCCGCTCGCGATAGCGCTTTCGGACCAACCTGTTCCCCCTCGCCCGCACCTGCAGCAGCCCCGTAGATTCAGGGGAACGATGCGTGCAAAAAAAGCGACCCCCGAAGGGGCCGCTAGCGTTGTGTTCTACCTCGATCTGTTCCGCGACCGCGTCCCGGCGGGTCTCACCTCTCCCGAATCAGAAGTGTCCGGCTGTCGAGTTCGAGATGAAGGTCTTCCGTCCGGTACGTGTCGTGGTCTTTGACGAGTCGCAGCTTCAGGTGGTCGTCCTCGGGAGAGAGAGCGATGAGGACCGCAATCTCGTCGATGAATTCCCGGAGAACCGCCGGTACACCTCTGTCGTCAACGCGGGGCTCCTCCCGGCGGGTTGACGCGCTGAACCATACGGCGAGATTGTGCTGTGCGGCGAACTCCCGCAGGACCTTGAGCGTCTCGACCTCTCCCTTCTCGAAATCGTACCCGTCGACAACGATAACGTCCGCCTTGAAGTGACCGTCGTCGATGAGGGCGCCGATACTGCGGAGAAGCTGCTCCCGGGTAACCCCATGCTGGTTGAAATTCAGGATAACCCTGTTCTTGATCAGCCCGTCATGGATCTCCATCGCGTTTTCGAGGGAGCGTTTCTTGGCGATCTCACCGAAGATATCCTCGTACCAGCTGATGATGTGATCGGTTCGCCCGGAGAATGAGACGTGGATCACATGCTTGTCCTGGAACAGCTGGTCCGTGGCGATATGAACGAGACACGCGGTTTTTCCGGTGCCCTTCCGCGCGGCGATCACACCGATATTTCCTGCGCCGAGCCCTCCGTGTATCGATTTTTCCAACAGTCGGAGGGGGCTTCGTTCGATCAGTTCTTTCTTTACCATACCGCGATTCTCCTTACTTATTCCCTTCCTGCTTGCTCTTCAGGTACTTCTCCCGGAGCTCCTCAGCAATACTCTGGGGCACTTTCCCGTATTTCGCAAACTCCATCGAGTACTCCGCTTTACCCTGCGTCAGAGAGCGCAGAATCGTCGAGAAGCCGAACATCTCCGCCAGAGGCACTTCCGCCTCGACGACGCTGAACATCCCGTCCTCGTTCGAAGCGATGATCACACCACGACGCTGGTTCAGGGTGGCAAAAATGTTCCCCTGGAACTCCGTCGGGCCCTCTACAACAACCTTCATGATCGGTTCGAGAGCGATCGGTTTCGCCTTATCGTAGACGGAACGGAACGCGCCGATACCCGCGGTCTGGAACGCCTGATCCGACGAGTCCACCGGGTGGGTCGCGCCGTCGTTGATGAGGGCCCGTACGTTCACGACGGGGTACCCGATGTAGGTTCCCTTCTCCATCGCGATCTGCATCCCCTTGTCAACGGAGGGGATGTACTCGTTGGGGATCACACCACCTTTGATCTGGTTGACGAATTCGTAGTTGCTCTCCTGGTTGGGCTCGATGTACCCCGCTACGCGACCGAACTGACCACTACCACCGGTCTGCTTCTTGTGGGTGTAGTTGAACTCGGCGCGTTGACTGATCGTCTCGCGGTAGGCGACCTGGGGCATCCCCGTTTCGACCTCAGCTTTGTACTCCCGCTTCATCCGTTCGACGTACACATCGAGATGCAGCTCGCCCATACCCTGGATGATCGTCTCGTTGCTTTCGTCGTCGACGTAGCTGCGGAACGTCGGGTCTTCTTTCACGAAACGCCCGATCGCTTTCCCCATTCGATCCGCCGCCGCTTTGTCTTTCGGCTTGATCGCCAGAGAGATAACCGGGTTCGGGACGTACATCGAGGTCATCGAAACGTTGATATCGGGGTGGCAGAATGTGTCTCCCGAGGCGCAGTCGATCCCGAAGAGGGCGACGATATCGCCGCTTCCCGCCTCGGTGATGTCCTCCATGTGGTTCGCGTGCATCCGGATCAGACGACCGACCTTGAACTTCTTGCGGGTCCGGACGTTGTACAGATCGGCGCCCTTCTTGACCATTCCCTGATAGATCCGGATATAGGTCAACTGCCCGTACTGTCCGTCTTCCAGTTTGAACGCCAGGGCGATCGTCGGCTTTTCATCGTCGGAGATCGTGATGTACTCTTCCTCGTCCTTGTCGAGATCGAGGGCGCGGTTGGTGATATCCAGTGGGGACGGCAGGTACTTGATTACCGCGTTCAGCAGCGTCTGGACCCCCCTGTTCTTGTAGGCGCTCCCCACGTACACCGGGCACAGTTCATTGGCGATCACCGCCTTGCGGATCGCGTTGTCGATCTGTTCCTCAGTTGCGGAACCTTCGAGAGCCGCTTCCATCAACTCTTCGTCAAACATCGAGACCGCATCGAGGAGCTTCTCCCGGTGTTCCTCCGCCTGGTCGAGGAGGTCCGCGGGGATCTCCGCTTCCCGAAGGATCTCGCCGGCGTCGCCTTCGAAGTAGACCGCTTTCATCGTCACAAGATCGACGATACCGACGTGCTTGTCCTCGAGGCCGATCGGCAACTGAGCCATCACCGCGTTGAGGCCGAGCTTGTCTTCGAGTTGCTGCCGTACCTTGAGGGGGTCCGCACCGGTGCGGTCGCACTTGTTGACGAAGGCAAGGCGGGGAACCTGGTACCGCTTCAATTGCCGGTCCACGGTGATCGACTGGGACTGAACCCCCGCGACGGAATCGAGAATCAGAATCGCTCCGTCGAGGACACGCAGCGCCCGTTCCACTTCGATCGTGAAGTCAACGTGACCGGGTGTATCGATGATGTTGATCGGGTGACCCTTCCAGTTTACGTTCGTTGCAGCGGACTGAATCGTGATGCCCCGTTCCCGCTCGAGTTCCATCGAGTCCATCGTTGCACCGACGCCGTCTTTTCCACGCACCTCGTGAATCGCGTGGATCTTGTCCGTATAGAACAGAATCCGCTCGGTTAGCGTCGTTTTGCCGCTGTCAATGTGCGCAGATATACCGATATTGCGCATCTTGGCCAGTTTTTCGCTCATTATTACTCTTCCCTTAATAAAAATTCCTGAGTGTCTCGTGTGCGAGGGCCACTATATAGAGGAGAACACATTCCTTCAAGACCGGTGACCACCGTTGCTTCCGACGGCGGTCACGTCAGACCCGCGGGTTACTCGTAGTCGTTGAAAAACAGTGCGAATATCGCCTGAACATGCTTGCTGTTCAGGGGCACCGCGTCCTCCGACAACGTCCCATTCACCCGGGACATCGCTTCATCGGCGGTGAGTCCCGGTTCCGCCGCCCGCAGTTCCACCACCGCGGCAACGGTCTCGGACGAAACTTCCTTGAGACTTCCGAACAGGTTTCGCGACGCGAGGACGATCGAACCCTGCCGCAGCTTTTCGAACTGCTCCGTAAGATCGAGATTCTCCGCGGCAACGTTGTCAAACGCTTCGTCGACCTCGAGGGAGAACGTGTCGATCCGTGCGTTCACCTCGTCGAGAGCGGTTTCTCCGCGACGTACCCACTGATTCAGGAGGGCGACCCCTTCATTGCTGGTTTCGATCAACGCCCTCCGCAGGGACTCCTCGATCCGTGCGTCCTCCGTCGCGAGATCCTGTACCGTTACCTCAAGCACGTCGACGAGGCCCTGAAGCTGCCTGATCTGTTCCGCCAGGAACTGGGGGTCCGAACTCTGGATATACGCTTCGGGGTTCTCCACGGCGCGCTGGATCCGTACCAGAAACTGCTCTTCCGTCAGGAAAGCGCCGTCGATCCGTACCGCCAGGTTGTCCACCAGCATCCGGAAATCGAACGACGGCGCATCATCGAAGATGAACTGCATCCCTGACGGCATATACTCGTCGTATCGCCGTCCGTCGATCGTAAACGACTCGGGTTTTACGATCGCCGAAGCGCGGTCCTCATCGAACACGATCCGCATCCCTTCGATCTCGAGGCCGTCGAGTCCGTGGATGATCTCCTCGAGGGAGGAAACAGCGTGCAGACGTTCGTCCGTTGCGGCCCCTATCATGTGTACCGAAAACCGGCGACCATCGGTCGTTTCCAGGTCCCATACGGGCATTCCGCCCTGGGTCCGGGTACGGATCACCTCGTACCCCGCCGATTCGAAGCGACCGCTCGCGAGTTCCGTCGACTGCGCCCCCACCCCTATCGTCATCACACCAAGGAACACGAGAACGAAAAACACGTTTTTAGGCATACCACAACTCCTGCATCGTTCGTTCCGCCTCATACACTACTCCGCCTCGATGAGTATCTTGTCGAAGGGACGGATCTCCATCTCGTCGACGGTGTCGACCTCTTCGGCGACCATACGTCCCTCCCGCCGAAGAAACCTGACGGACCCGACGAACTCGTCGTCCCGGCGGAACACGTACCCCAGCGCTCCTTCCCGTACCGTCCTGATCCGGGAGACATAGACGACGATCTCCTCCGAATCCCGGGGATCGAGGACGTATCCCGTTTCACCATTGACCCGTGTCAGTTCTTCAAGGGCGTAGAGCAGCTCGTCAATCCTGGTGCGCTGTTCGGCGATCGTGCTATCCCGGGCGGCGATGATCGTATCGCGGTCGATCACCGATTCTTCCAGTCCCGTCCAGAGTTCCTCGTAGCGGACGATCAGGTCATATACGCGGGACTCGACCTGGTTCAGAGAGAGATCGATCGAGTTTTCGTACGGTACATCCTGGAGGCGGTTCACGAGACGTTGCAGCTCGCCGTAGCGTCGCTGGAGCTCCCGGTACTCCCCGCGATCGGCAACGCCTTCGGCACCCAGAAGATCCGAGTACGGCGCGGTCGGTCCGAAAGCACCGTCGTTCCGGGTAAAGGTGTCGTCCAGCAACCCCAGGAGCTCTCCGTCGGTGAACTCCGGATTGTACCGGGCAAACATCTCCGCGAGTTCCTCCCGGTGCGCCGCTCGCAATGCCGCAATCTCGTTGGCGTGGCGTTGTCGGATCGTCGTCTCGAACTCCTCCTGGAACGCTTCGAGACGAGCGATCTCCGCCTCGTAGGTTTCCGTGAGGCGATCGATCTCGGCTTCGTACTGCTCCCGGAGGCGCTGTTGCTCCAGTTCCGCAAGCCGTTGCTGGTTGTTCAGGACCTCTTCCTGTTCCCTCGCCTGCTCGAGCTGCCGCGAGTCGTACTGGGCGATCTGATCCCGAAGATCCTCTATTCGCGCCTCAAGCTCCGCGATGCGCGGCTCGTATTCCGCCTCGAGACTCTCGATCTCCGACGCCGCCTGTGCTTCTAGTTCTGCAGTTCGCGTACGGATCTGCCCCGCCGCAAGCTCCTGGTCGCGGAGAAGCTGGATACTCCGGTCTCGCTCCCGCTCGGTCCGATCGATCCGATCGTCCCGCTCCGCAATCGTCTGTTCCAGTTCCCGCTCCGTCGAATCGAGCTGGTTCTGCAACCGTTGCGCCTCATCGAGGACGTCCCGGAGGTTTACATCGGCGAAATCTTCGATGTTTACGGCGATCGAGCGGCTCTGGGTCTGGATGTACTGGGTGACGGCGATCACCACGAGCAGAAACACAACGATCAAGCCGAGAATCACCGTCGGGATGACGAGGTTACGGTTCTGTTTCGTTTTGGCGAACTCCGCCTCGAGATCGTACTGCTGCTGGTTCTGACGGAACTCTTCGACGACCTCCTGGAGGAAGATCATCTTGCTCCGTTCGACGAGTTCAGTACCGGGTTCGCGTCGCTGCCCGCTCATTTCTCGCTCATTGTCCATACGCCGTTCCAGTTCTCCGGTGCCGTCTTTCCGGCAATCCGCTGCGCGAAGAGATCCGCGACGGTAAAGGTGCACCGCCGGAAATGTTCCGTCGCCGTCGTCCAGTCCCCGATGTAGTAGAGGTGGAGCGCCTCCTTGTACTCGTCCACGTCCCGTCGCAGCTGCTCGTCAAACTGCTCTTTCTGAATTGGCCAGAAGATCTTCTTCCCCTGGGTCTTTCCCTTGACCTGTACCGAATCGAGCTCCATGAACTCGTAATCGTCCGTCACGACGGTCACCTCGTCCTTGACGTACTCCGAAACCACCACCGGGACCTTGTAGAAACGGGTCAAACCTTCCAGACGGGAGGCGCTGTTCACGTTGTCCCCGATCACGGTGTTGACCATCCGTTCGTAGCTTCCGATGTTGCCGTAAAACACCTCGCCGCCGTCGATGCCGACACCAACCTCGAGGAGAACCGCCCGAAAGACGTTCTCTTCCGCTTCCGTGAGGTTCCCCCGCTGTTTCAGTATCGTCTCGCGACGGTTATACATTTCTTTACGAAGCGACGCCGCTACCTCGTGGATCTTGTACGCCGCACGGACCGCCTGGAGACTCTTGTTCTCGTTATCCTCAAGGACGGTACCGAATACCGCGAGAAGGGCGTCGCCGATGATCGAACCGATATCACCGTTGTACCGGTGGATGTGGCTGATCGCCTTGTCGTAATGCAGGTTGAGAAGTTTTATGATGTCGGTACCGAGGGTCTCGGTCATGAAGGTAAAACTCTTGATATCGGTGAAGAGGATCGTAAGGTTTCGTTTCGCCCCCTCGAGGCGAATCTCCCGCTCCCTGTAGGCTTTCGCCGCGACGTCCCGGGCGACAAACTTTTTGAAGATCGTCAGCAGGTTGTCGATCGTGTTGGAAAGGGAGTTGAACGCCACGCCAAGGTAGGTAACGTCGTCGTTCGGGGCACCGGTCAGATCCATAAGCTCCAGGGACTGTTCCGCCTGCATCCGCATGATGTTATCCGTCAGAGCCCGCACAAAGCGGAGGATGAACCGGAGGATCAGGATTCCGATCACCACAAAGAGGATCGAAAGCCCGAGTATGATGAGACTCACCTGCCGGAAGATCCGTTCCGAATCGGCGTAGAATTCGGACAGCTCCTCTCCGCGGATCTGGAAGATCTCCCAGTCGTCATTGTACTTGTACACCCCGAAGTAGTCGAATCCGGCAAACTCGAAGTTGATCGTGCCTTCCTCGACACCTTCAGCCAGCGCGTCGTTCATCGTCTCCAGCGCCTCGGTATCGGGAAAGTCGGTCGTCCGATCCATGGCCGACGCCTGGAAGAACACCGCGCCGTCGGGGGTCACTCCGATCGAGAGGGAACGCTCACCCCGGTGATTCCGGAGCGCGGCGGTCTCGATGTTATCCACCGCCCCTTCCAGATCGGGGTTGAAATTGAAGATCTGGAACTGGTTGCCCGCGAAGACGTGCAGTTCCTTGAGATCTTTCACAAGCAACTGGTTGAGCAACCGGATCTGCTCGCCCCGGTTTAACATGAGGTTGATGTAGTTAGTTGTGAAATTTGAAATCAGAAGGAAGACTGTGAAAATCGTGACGATTTTGAGAACGAGTGGTACGACCCGGACGCCGTTGACTTTTTGCCCCACCACCCGCGAAAACCAATCGGCCATGCAATCAGATTACTCAGTACGGGGCAAAAAGCCAAGTAAGAAGATCCCCTTTTTCGGGGAATATCGGGTCACGTTTCCCGCAGATCTATTACTTCAAGGATGTGTTTCTCTATTGAAGCCAGGAACTCATCTTTTGTCATATCCGAGACTTTAATGATACACACCGCATTTGTCGGTTTGTCACCCGGCCAGGTGCCGATGGAGATGATATTTCCCCGGTGGTCGGTCACGTCCGCCGCGAGTCTTGCCAGCTCTCCCGGCTCCTCGGGGATGCGGAGTGTCGCGCGAATACCGCGTTCCCGGGTACCGAAGAGATCGATGAAGAGGCGGAAGATGTCCGATTCGGTGATGATTCCCACCGGATACCCCTCGTCGTCGACCACCGGCAGACAACCGATATCGTTGTCCACCATCGTCCGCGCCGCATCTTCGACGAGGTCCTTTGGATGAGCGACCAGCGGATCATTCGTCATGACCTTCTTTACGGTGAGCCTGGAGAGAAGCTTGGTCATCTCGTATACGTCGAGGGTTGACGCAGGCGACGGCGACGCATAGAGAAGGTCTTTCTCACTGACGATACCAACCAGCTTCTTCGAGTGTTCATCCACCACCGGGAGGTGATGGATATGCTCCCGCCGCAGCATGTCCTGGGCATCGGTCACTACGGTGTTCGGATAAACCGTGTACAGATTGTCGCTCATGATTTTTTGTACCAGCATCGTCGTGCCTCCTGCCTCAATTATACGCCGAGATACGCGTTCTTCACCTCTTCGTTGCTTAAGAGTTTCTCCGCCGTATCGGCGAGTGTGATCCGGCCGTTTTCCATCACATACCCCCGATGGGCGACCTTGAGCGCCAGGTTCGCGTTCTGCTCGACGAGAAAGATCGTCGTGCCGTTCTCGCTGTTGATCTGCGAAATGATTTCGAAGATCTTCTGTACGATCAGCGGCGCGAGGCCAAGACTCGGTTCGTCGAGGAGCAGGATCTTCGGACGGGCCATGATCGCCCGGGAGATCGCGAGCATCTGCTGCTCACCACCGGAAAGGGTGCCACCCGCCTGATGGCGCCGTTCAGCAAGGATCGGGAACAGGGTGTAGACGTACTCGATGTCCCGACGGATCTCTTCCTTGTTGTTCCGCAGAAGCGCTCCAAGATCAAGATTTTCCCGGACCGTGAGGTGGGGAAAGATATGCCGCCCCTCCGGCACCTGGGAGACACCGAAAGCCACGATGCGGTCAGGGTCCAGACCTACGATCGATTCGCCGTCAAGGAGGATCTCTCCGCTCTTCGGGGGAACAACGCCGCTGATCGACATCAGCGTGGTCGATTTCCCTGCACCGTTCGCTCCGATAAGGGTGATGATCTCGCCCCGGTTGATCACCAGGTCGATCCCTCTCAGCGCCTGAATATTCCCGTAAAAGGTGCGGACCGATTTCAGTTCAAGCAATGGCTTCCTCCCCGAGGTACGCTTTGATCACTTCCGGATCGTTCTTCACCTCCGCGGGGGTGCCGGTCGCGATCAGTTTGCCGTAATCCATCACGTAGATCCGTTCCGAGAGAGACATCACGAGACTCATATCGTGTTCTATCAGAAAGATCGAAACGTCTTCGGTGTCCCGGATCTGTTTGATCAGACCCTCGAGCTCCTTCGTCTCATGAGGATTCATCCCCGCTGCAGGCTCATCGAGGAGGAGGAGAAACGGTTCCGTTGCGAGAGCCCGGGCGATCTCGAGGCGCCGTTGCGCGCCGTAGGGAAGGTTCTTGGCGAGGTCGTTCACGTACCGTGCCAGCCCCATCCGTTTCAGAATCTCGTAGCTGTCGTAGATCACCTTCTCTTCCTCTTCCCGGGTACTCTTGTTCCGGAAGATCGCACCGAGAATCCCTGCGTGGAGCCGGGGGTGGCGGCCGATCATCACGTTTTCAAGAACGGTCATATTCGGGAAGAGGCGAATGTTCTGGAACGTTCGGGCGAGCCCCTTCTCGGTAATCCGATTGGGCTTGAGACCCTTGATCGAGATATCCGAACCGCCGGGGGGCGTAATGTGAATCTCCCCGTGCGTGGGGGTGTACACTCCGGTGACACAGTTGAAGAACGTCGTCTTACCCGCGCCGTTGGGACCGATGAGGGCGATGATCTCGTGC
>JBKHFT010000060.1:0-17186 GCA_046540055.1 Alkalispirochaeta sp. | reverse complement strand
CGCTGCGCCGGGTGCCGTTCGGAACAGAGGATCCCTCGCTCCCGGCTGCACGTTCCGTCGGGGTAGCGTATACTTGGGAGTACGATGAGACTCGACGAGGTTAACCGGAAGATACTCTCCATCTTGCAACGGGACGGATCGATCACCAACGCCGACCTCGCCCGATTGATCGGTCTGGCCCCGGCATCAACCCTCGAGCGAGTGAAAAAACTCGAGCAGAGCGGTGCGATTCGCAAGTACTCGGCGATCGTCGACCAGGAACAGGTAGGTCTCCCGATCACCGCTTTCGTGGAGATCGCGATCACCGATCACTCCACTGAGGCGGTCACCGAATTCAGCCGCCACGTCAAGGCGATACCGGAGGTCCTCGAATGTCACCACGTCGCGGGGAATAATGATTTCCTGCTCAAGGTGGTCGCTACCGATATCGCCGGATACGAGCGCTTTATTCTGGATCGGATCGCGACCCTCGCGAACATCGGTAAGATAACGACCGTTTTCGTTCTGTCCACGGTGAAACGGGACGGCGCGATTCCGGTATAACCGGACGCAGGAAAGGGGACGGAGGCCCGCCGCGGGAAAGGGGACGGAGGCCCGCCGCGGGAAAGGGGACGGAGATCCGCCGCGGGAACGGGGACGGAGGCCCGTGGCCGGAACAGGAAGCACTCCGCCGGGCGCGAGCGCGGCACACCGGACCGGCGGACCGTTGGGTGGGCGGCGGCTACCGCAACCGCAGGCTGTCGTACCCGGCCCGGCGGTAGCGGCGCTCGGATCACTTGGACCGTGCGATCGACGTGCATCGGCTTCGTCGTTTCTTCGGCCTCATCGTTTCCAAACGTGTTCTCTTTGCTTTTTCATTGACGTCGCCGAATTTTCGCCGGAAAATACACTATTCACTATAAGGAGCCCTGTATGCCCGATATCCCGGTGCTGGGTGATGAAGCGGTCGCACTTGGAGCGATCGACGCGGGTGTGTCTATCGCGTACGGATACCCCGGCACTCCCTCGACGGAAATCCTCGAGTACCTCGAACAGTACCGCGACACTCACGATCACGAGCTGATCGCGCGGTGGTGCGCCAACGAGAAGACCGCCGCCGAAGGTGCCGTCGGCGTCTCCTACGCGGGGAAGCGCAGCCTGGTAACGATGAAACACGTCGGTCTCAACGTCGCGATGGACGCGTTTATCAACGCCTGTATAGTCAAGATCCACGGCGGCCTCGTCTTTGCCGTCGCCGACGACCCGGGGATGCACTCCTCCCAGAACGAACAGGACACGCGGTATATCGCCGACTTCGCCCGTACGATCCTTCTGGAACCTCGGAACCACCAGGAGGCGTACGAGATGACCCGGGAGGCGTTCGCCCTCTCCGAACGGTTTCACGTACCGGTGGTGGTTCGCCTGGTAACCCGCCTCTCCCACTCCCGGGCGGCGATCACGCGACAACCCGCCGTTGCCAAAAGCGACCTCGGTACCGCGACGGACCGCGTGGACTGGATGACCCTCCCGGCCCTCGCGAGGAAGGGGTGGGCACGCCTTCTGGAGCAACAGAGCGAGTTCGTCGCGTGGTCCGAAGGATCGCCCTTCAATCGGATCGATCTCGGTGGCGGCGCGGCTGACGCTGGTACCGGCGCGAAGGACTTCGTTACCGGCGGGCCCGACTCTATGACCGGCGCGGAGGACTCCGTTACCGGCGGGCCCGACCCCGTTACCGATGGGTCCGATCTCGGTGTCATCACCAGCGGCCTCGGCGGGAACTACTACGATGAAAACCTCGCCGACCTGCCGTCGCCGCCGAAGCGGCTCCATATCGCAACGTACCCGATACCGGTAGGCCTGGTCCGGCGCCTCGCCGACGAGGTCTCCCGAATCCTCGTGATCGAGGAGGGGTATCCTTACATCGAGGATCACCTGCGAAGCATCCTCGGTGACCCGAAACCGATCAACGGCAAAATGGACGGGACGGTCCCTGCAACGGGAGAGCTGAACCCGGACAACGTCCGCCCCGCCCTGGGGCTTCCTCCCCGGGCTGCGGTGGGAACCCCGTCGTTCACCCTTCCCCCGCGACCTCCGCAGCTGTGTGCGGGATGTCCGCACACCGACTCGTTTCGCGCCCTCAATACCGCCCGCGCCACGCTCCCGTCGAGTATCGTCACCAGCGACATCGGGTGCTACGCTCTCGGCGCGTTGCCTCCCCATAACGCGGTGGAGACGATCCTCTGTATGGGCGCTTCCGTCGGTATGGCGAAGGGCGCTGCCGACGCGGGACGCCCCAACGTGGTCGCCACGATCGGAGACTCTACCTTCTTCCATTCAGGTATCCCCGGCCTCATCGACGCCGTCGCCGCCGGTGTGAACATGACGGTCATGATTCTTGACAACGGAACGACGGGAATGACCGGCGGACAGGACACCGTCCTCGGGGGAAACCGGATCCGGGAGGTGGCGATCGGCTGCGGCGTCGACCCGGATCACATCGTTCTCTTCGATCCGGTCCCCCGGAACCACGACGAGAACGTACGCCTCATCGAGAACGAGTTGGCCTACGACGGCGTCTCGGTGATCATCCCCGTCCGGGAGTGCGTCCAGACGAAAGTCCGACGGGCGCGACAACAACGAAAAGGGGCGGCACGATGAACCACAACGGTCAGGTGGATATCATTCTCGCCGGCGTCGGGGGACAGGGGATCCTTTCCATCGCGGCGATCCTCGGACACGCTGCGCTGTCCCAGGGGCTCCGGCTCAAACAGGCGGAGGTGCACGGCATGAGCCAGCGAGGCGGCGACGTCCAGTCTCACCTCCGCATATCCGATACTGAGATCCACAGCGATCTGGTACCCTTCGGCGGGGCGGATATCGTCCTTTCCGTGGAACCCCTTGAGAGCCTGCGGTATCTCCCGTATCTCAAACCGGACGGATGGGTCGTCACCAGCATCACCCCGGTGCGGAATATCCCCGACTATCCCGAGCTTGACGCGGTTCTGCGGGAGATCGACGCGCTGCCCCACAGTCTTGCCGTCGACGCCGAGGCGATCGCCCGGGAGGTGAAAAACCGATTGGGGATGAACATGGTGATGACCGGCGCAGCGTCTCCCTTTCTTCCCCTTCCGTTCGACGCCCTCACGAGAGGGATCGCCGGGGTCTTCGGGCGGAAGGGGGACGAGGTCGTCGCAGCGAACGTCGCCGCCCTCGAAGCGGGACGCCGTTTCAGCCTCGATCGCCTCGCCGCGGCGGGAGTCGTGGTGTCCGGTGGGGGTAGCGCCGTGTCCGGTGGGGGTAGCGCCGTGTCCGGTGCGGGTAGCAGCGGCGCCGCAGCTGGAGACACGCCGCGATGATCGCCGAGGCACTCCTCCGTCCCCGATCGATCGCCGTCGTAGGCGCTTCGAACAACACCGGTAAGCCCGGCGGAAACGCTCTGAAAAACCTCATCACCGCCGGGTTCGACGGTCCGCTCTATCCGGTGAATCCGAAAGAACAGGAGATTCAGGGTCACCCGGCGTTCCGGGAAGTCGACACCCTGCCGGAGGTGGATCTGGCGATCCTGGCGATTCCGGCGGCGCTCTGTCCCCGAACGATCGAGACCCTCGCGAGGGATCACGGCACCCGGGGGTTCATCGTCTATTCAGCGGGGTTCAGCGAGGAGAGCGAAGCCGGCGCCGCCCTCGAAGCGGAGATGCGCCGCATCGTGGACGACTGGGGAGCGAGCCTGATCGGCCCCAACTGTATCGGGGTGCTCACCCCTCACTACGCCGGCGTCTTTACCGGGCCGGTCCCGCCCCTCGCACCGGAGGGATGCGACCTCGTCTCCGGCTCGGGAGCGACGGCGGTGTTCATCATGGAGGACGGGATCTCGAAAGGCCTCACCTTCTCCCGCGTCTTCTCCGTGGGGAACAGCGCCCAACTCGGTGTCGAGGATATTCTCGAATACCTCGACGAAACCTGGGACGCGGCGAGGGGAGGAAACCCGAAACTCCTGTATCTCGAAAGCATCCGGAATCCGGAGAAGCTCCTGACCCACGCGCGTTCCCTGACCCGGAAAGGGTGCCGGATCGCCGCGGTCAAGGCGGGCGCATCCGAAGCGGGGAGTCGCGCGGCGAGCTCCCACACCGGCGCCCTCGCCGGGTCCGACGCCGCCGTCGACGCCCTCTTCCGGAAGGCTGGTATCGTCCGGTGCTCCAGTCGGGAGGAGCTCACCATCGTTGCGGGGATCTTCTCGTACCCGGCGCTTACGGGGAAACGGATCGCCGTCGTGACCCACGCGGGGGGCCCTGCGGTGATGCTCACCGACGCACTCAGCGCCGGCGGCCTCGAAGTCCCCCCCATCGAGGGCCCCGAGGCGGAGCGATTGAAAGTGCGCCTGTTTCCGGGAAGTTCCGTCGCGAACCCGATCGATTTTCTCGCCACCGGTACGGCGGAACAGCTCGGCGCGATCCTCGACGCCTGTGAGAACGAGTTCACCGGAATCGACGGAACCGTTGTGATCTTCGGGAGCCCCGGCCTCGGACCGGTGGACGATGCCTACGCGGTCCTCCACGAGAAGATCCGCAGCGGCACCAAACCGATCTACCCCGTCCTTCCCTCGGTTGTGAATGCAGGCCGGGAGATCGCGGCGTTCATCGCCGGTGGCAACGTCGCCTTCCCCGACGAGGTCGCCCTCGGACGCGCCCTCGCCCGGGTTTCCCGGACGGTGTCCGGCGGGTACGGGGAACCCGGGGGCATCCAGGGAGCCGCGACGCCGTCGTCGGAAGTCCAGATCATCTCTCGTCAACTCCGGGCGCAGACGGCCCCCCTCACGGACGGCTACCTCCCGCCGGACCAGGTCGCGGCGCTCCTCGACTCGGTCGGGATCCCCCGCCTGCCCGAGATGACGGCGACAAACCCCGACGCGGCGGCGACGGCGGCGCGGGAACTCGGGTATCCGGTGGTGGTGAAGGTGGTCGGCCCCGTACACAAGAGCGACGTCGGCGGTGTCGTCCTCGGTATTACCGGAGAGACTCAACTCCGGACCGCCTGCATGCGCCTGTCGGGTATCCCCGATGCGACGGGAGTTCTGATCCAGCCGATGGTTTCGGGGACGGAGCTCTTCGCCGGAGTGAGTCGCGAGGGGGTCTTCGGGCATCTTCTCGTAGCCGGGCTCGGAGGGATCTTCGTCGAGGTCCTCCGGGACGTCGCCTACGGGCTTGCGCCCCTCGACGAAGCGGAAGCGACGGCGATGATCAAATCTCTCAACGGGGCGGCCCTCTTCACCGGTGTCCGGGGACAGACCGGTATCGGTATCGAAAACTTCGCACCGATCCTCGTCTCCCTGTCACGCCTCGTCGAGGGGATTCCGGAGATCGCGGAGCTCGACCTCAACCCCCTGATCGCGTCCGAAAGCGGGATCGTCGCGGTGGACGCACGGATACGCATCGAAGGAAGGACACGATGAATGGAACAGTACCGATCGATCGCTCCCTGGTGGAGACGATCCTCACCGAAAACGGCATCGACGATCTCGGCCGGGCGAGTATCCGGGAGATCGTACGCGTCGCCTCCGAGGTCGAGCGCCGGTCGGGGGTTCCCTTCATCCGGATGGAGATGGGGATCCCCGGCCTTCCTTCACCGTCGATCGGGGCAACGGCGCAGATCGAGGCGCTTCACCGGGGAGTGTCCGCTCAATACCCGCCGATCGACGGAATTCCCGAGCTGAAGCACGAGACGGCGCGGTTCGTGCGTCTCTTTCTCGATATCGAGGTGGACTCCGCAGGGTGCGTCCCCGTTGTCGGATCGATGGAGGGCGCCTTTGCAACGTTCCTCGTGGCAAACCGGAACGACCACACCCGGAAGGGCACCCTCTTCATCGATCCGGGATTTCCGGTGCAGAAACAGCAGTGCACGATGCTCGGTCACGAGTACGACACCTTTGACATCTCCCGGTACCGGGGCGCCCTTCTCCGGGATCAACTTGAACTGCACCTCAAACGGGAGCACATCTCGTCGATCCTCTACTCGAATCCGAACAACCCCGCCTGGGTCTGCCTCACCGACGAAGAGCTGCAGATCATCGGTGACCTCTCCCGTACCTACGACGTCACCGTCATCGAAGACCTCGCCTACTTCGGGATGGACTTCCGCCGGGACTACTCCCGCCCGGGAAAACCACCCTACCAGCCCACGGTGGCGAAGTATACGGACAACTACATCCTTCTCCTGTCGGCGTCAAAGATGTTCAGTTACGCCGGGGAACGCCTCGGGATGATCATCGTCTCCCGGGAGCTGTACAACCGTCGCTATCCCGACCTCACACGGTACTACGCCTCCGACCGGTTCGGTCACGCCCTGATCTATGGCGCCATCTACGCCCTCACCGCCGGAACGAGCCACTCCGCCCAGCACGCCGCGGCGGCGATGCTGAAGGCCGCCAACGACGGAGAACTCGATTTCGTGGGAGAGACGAGGGAGTACGGGCGACGCGCCGAAGCGATGAAGCGGCAGTTTCTCGATCGGGGGTTTACAATCGTATACGACCGGGACGGTGACGAACCGATCGGCGACGGATTTTTCTTCACGATCGCCTATCCCGGAATGGACGCGAACACCCTGATGCGAGAGCTGATGCGCGTCGGGATCAGTACGATGGGTCTGGGAATCGCCGGGAGCGCCTATCCCGACGGGCTCCGGGTCTGCGTCAGTCGCTTCACCGTAGACGACGAGCCCCTCCTGCGGGAGCGACTTCGACAGTTTCGAGCGCCCCGATAGCCGAGCGCCGCTTCGAGTTACACCGGACGAAGCGCGATGTACAGGATGAACACCGCCACGGAGAACACCGTATACACGGACAGGACGTTATTGGCGAAGGAGAGATCCTCCCGTTCCCTCTCCGGCAGATAGAGGGGCACGATAAACGGCGGCGGGAGGATCAGGAATGTGAACACCGCGTGGGTGAAGATCGGCGGCAGCCCGAGAATTCCCTCCGTCACAACGGGAACCACCCCGATACCGATCGCCAGGACGATCGCAAGACGAACCAGCACGAGGGGCGCCGCCTCGGCGATCCCTTTCCGGGAGATCCGCGTCCCGTGACCGATCACGATCAGAATGAGAGGACCCACGATCCCGCCGAGCATCTCCAGTGCCGCGATCACCGACGCAGGCCCCGTCGCGGAGGTGATCCACCCCGCCGCTCCGGACAGGTTCAGGATCGTCCCCGCCACGATCGCCACAATAACCGGAGAGGTCACGAAACTTCGAAGTGTCGCCGCGAGGGATGAGGTTCCGCCGTAACGGGCACGCATGAGGGCGACGAAGACGAACCAGATGAACAGCTCATGAGGAAGTCCGACGACGCTGATCGTTCCGAGGTGCTCTCTCCCGTAGGCGGTCCCGAAGAGGCCGATCCCGAGCATCCCGAACTCGAACCCGGTCATCAGGAACGGCGTCGGACGCCGCATTCCCGGTGCCCCCTCGAACAGGTACCCGAAACCGAGTAGTGCGAAGAGAACGATCGGCATGAACACGAAGAGCCCGAGATAGCGGGTGTCGAATTCGATCGTGAGAAACGCGACGAAAAGTACCGCCGGAAGCGCAACGTTGACGATAAGTGTTTTCACCTCGCCGACGCCGCGGTCGCTCAGGATTCCCGTTCGTCGGAGAACGTACCCGAGGATGATCAATAGAACGATTGGAACCGATGTCGAGACCGTAGCTGCTATCTGTGCGCCCATGTCGGAGAATCTACCATATCTGCCTGAGATTTACACCGCCACCGCTTTGTCCTATTCTGGAACACGATGAGCAAGGCACCTCGCGTTCTCCTGGTCGTCGTCTTCATCCTCTTCGCCGTTGCCCTGGCAAGATCGATTACCACGATGGTCTCACTGACCCGCGCCGTCGCAGCCCCGGGGATTCCAACGGACGTCCGGACGCGACACATCTCGGTCTTTCTCCCGGAGCAGTCGACCCTCTTTTTCCAGCAGATCGAGGAGGGAGTCACCGCGGCGGCGGACCGGTACGACATCGCAGTATCCTTCCATCCGATCGGTCCCGGCGTCCCGGAGTTCCGTCTCGCTCACTATTCCGGCATCGACGGGGCGATCATCTTCCCCTACCTCCCCGCGACCGAGATGCTCACCCACCTCGAACAGCTGGACGACGCGGGGATCCCGGTGGTGCTGATCGAACAGGATGTCGCCGACGACTGGCCCTGGACGTTCGTGGGTACCAACAACTTTGAACTTGGTCGGCGGATCGGCTCTCGCCTTGCGGAGCGATCCGAAGACGGACGGATCGTCATCGTCTACAGCGACAAGTCGCCGGCGGTCGCCGCGGAAAAAGAGCTGATCGAGCTCGGAATCACCACCGTCATGGGTGACGATCTCGACCTGCCGATCATACGACGCCAGACCGGTCTGAACCCTCTCGACGCAGAGGCTCTCACCTACCAGCTCCTGCGGAACGCACCGCCGATAACCGCCCTCGTCTTTACCGACTCCGACGACACCCTTGCGGCCCTCCAGGTGATCATCGACCTGAATCTCGTCGGAGAGGTGCAGGTGATCGGGTTCGGTACCACCGACGCGATCATCGACTACCTCCAGCGGGGCGTGCTCGATGCAACGATCGCGGTCAATCCCCAGCGGATCGGGATCGAATCGGTCCGGGTTCTTACGGAGCTGATCGAGACGGGGAACGCCCCGGGGTACGTGGATACCGGGGTTGAAGTACTCCAGGGAGACGGATGATGGCGGTACGCACCTCGTTGCGGACACAGCTTGTCTACTCCGCCGCGATCGGCCTGGCGATGGTGATCGCATCGATCATCTATATTCTCTTTGCAACCGTCCGCATGCAGCAGATCGTCAACGACCAGTTCCGGACGGAACGAGCGTTCCAGACGTTGCAGCAGGAAGTGGTCTCGATCCGGACGCCCCTGCTCAGCTACCTCTCGAGTCGCTCATCCCGGGCACTTTCGGATCTCCTCGCGGAGGAGCAGGTTCTCCGGACGATGCTCCCTGTCCCCGGGGAGATCCCCGCCGACGAATACGCCCTGGCCCGACGGGAGATCTACTCCCTGCTCGAGTCGTACCTCGATCTGATCGAAGACGCGATCGATCTGAAGCGCGCCCGGGCGATTGAGGACTACACGGCGCTCTACGAGGAGATGGCCGCCCTGAACGACCACATTCTCGAGCGGATCGATCGAATCAGCCTTTCCGGGCTCCGCGGTGAACTGACCCGGTTTGAACGGATCATCGAGACCTCCCGGGAACTCCTTTCCTGGAACCTTCTGGTGATCATCCTCGCCTTTCTCGGGTCGACCCTCTGGATCATGATCTCCATCGATCGCGTGACGATCCCGATGAATCGCCTCGCCTGGGCTGCGGCGGAGCTCTCGTCGGGGAATTTCGAGTTCGAAGATATCAACCTTGGTTCCGTCACGGAGGTCGACGCGGTGATCACCGCCTTCAATACGATGAAACGGGACATCCGCCAGTACATCGCCGAACTCAACCGGCAGCAACAGATCGAACAGGGATACATGAACGAACGCCTCCGGAACCTGAAGATGGAACAGCTCCTCAAGCGGATGGAGCTGTACACGATGCAGGCGCAGATGAACCCCCATTTCCTTTTCAATACCCTCAACACCGGGGTACAGCTGGCGATCACCGAGGACGCGGAAAAGACGGCGGACTTCATGGAACACCTCGCCGATTTTTTCCGGTACAACATGCGGGAACGCAACCTGATCGTCTCCCTCAGGCGGGAGATCGAGGGTCTCGAGGCGTACCTCTATATCCTCAGGATCCGCTTCCCGAAGTCTCTCGGTTTTTCGATGGAGGTCCCTGAAGAGCTTCTCGACGTGTGTACCGTACCGGCTCTCATGCTGCAGCCCCTGGTGGAGAATTCGGTGATCCACGCGTTCAAGGGGATCGACCGCCCCGGACAGATATCGATCAAGGTGTGGAAAGACGGGTCCGTTCTGGTCCTCTCGGTCAGGGACAACGGGATCGGAATTCCCCCCGAGTTGACCGCGCGCCTCCTGGAGCGCCACAACCGCGACGTCGATCACGACTCGAAGGTGATGGGCCTCGAGAACGTGATCCATCGGCTTCATTTCTTCTACCCCGATGACCCGGAGGTCGTGACGATTCACGGCGACCCCGGTCGGGGTACCGAGATCCGCATCCGTATCGATACGGAGGTAGAACCGTGTATTCCGTCCTGATCGTCGACGACGAAGAGCCGGTCCTCGAGAGCTACTCGTACCTGATCGAGTCAAGCCTTGACGATTTCTCCGTCGGCGGAACCGCCCGCTCCGGAAGCGAAGCGATCGCTCGTGCGCGGATGAATCGCCCCGACGTGGTCCTGATGGATATCGCGATGCCCGGGATGGACGGGATCGACACGATCCGGGAGCTCCAGCACGAATTTCCCGATGCGCTGTACATCCTCTCCACCGCCTACGAGCGGTTCGATCTCGCGCAGCGGGCGATTCCGTTGCGGGTATTCGCCTATCTCGTAAAACCGGTCTCGCGGAAGCGGTTTGTCGAGATGATGTTTCGCGCCAGGGAAGCCCTCGACGAGGAACGGGACCGGATGAGCTATCGCCTCGAGGAGGCACAGCACGGAGAGGAAACGATCGCACGGGAGACGCAGAATTTCATCCTCTCCCTGACGTGGCAACCCTTCGATGAGACCTCCTGGAAACGCTACCGCCGCCTCTTCCGCCTGCCCGCCGACGTCGGGACCGTTGTGGTGATCGGCCTGACCGATACCGCGGCGTATCCCCGGATCGCCGACCGGATCGAACGACGGCATCGGTGTATCTGGACCGAGTATATGGAGCGGATGGTCGTCCTGGTCGCCGACTCGACACCGGAAGACACCCTCGAACGGTACATCAGAGGAATCGTTGCCGACGCAACGACGGAAGACCCGGCGGCGTCGGTAGGTGTCGGCAGCAAACGCGACTTTCACGAGCTCTACCTCTCCTACGACGAGGCGATTCGCGCGATACCTACGGCGGAAGAATCGGTGGATCACCTGCGACGCTTTCGCGCACGGGTGCGGGAGTTCGGCCAGGCTGTCGCCCGGGCGAGAGCAGCAGAAGACGTGACGAGTCTGTATGAGACCCTCGCCGACCGGGTCTTCTCGACGTGGCCCTTCCCGGTGGCGCGCAACCGGATCGCCGTCGCCTTCGAGCGGATTCTCCACGACTTCGACTCCCGCGTCGGCGACCCCGATGTGTCCCTCGTGATCGCCGATCCCGTTCTCGATATCTCCGGGTTCGAAACGCGCCGGGAGGTTGATGCCTGGGCGCATCGGGTACTCCGGCGTCTCGTGGAAGAGCAGACGCGCCACGCCGGTGAGCATTGGCCGCTGGTGCTGAAACAGGCGGTGCGCTTTATCGACACCCACTTCGCCGAACCGCTCCAGCTTACCTCCGTCGCCGAGCATTGCGAGGTGTCCCCGGGCTATCTCAGCCGCCTCTTCGCGGAACATATTGGAGTCTCCTTCAACGACCATCTCAATACGGTTCGCCTCGACACGGCGGAACGGATGCTGACAGAGGCTGATCGCCCCGTGAAGGAGATCGCCTATGAGGTGGGATACCAGGATCCGAACTACTTCAGTCGCATCTTCAAGAAGTTCAAGGGAGTCTCTCCCAGCAGGTACGTCCGCAAGGAGGTGGATGATGCGTAGCACGGACGGTCCTCGAGCCAGGAAGACGATACGCCTTGTCGGAGCGCTTCTGGTTGTCGTCGCCTTCGTCGCCTGTTCCGGAGGCTCCGGAGACAGGACCGCGTCGCGCCGCGAAACAGCCGGTCGCGACGGCGAATCCTCGGGCATCTCCGATGCATCGACGGATACCGGTACAATTCGGATCGGTTTCTCGATGGCGACGGACACTTTCATCATCGAACGGTGGAACAAGGACATCAAGGTGTTCAACAGCGCGGCACGGGAGCTTGGTGCCGAGATCCTCCTTCAGATGTCCGCCGGGGGGACGGAGGCGCAGATTGAACAGGTCCAGTACCTTTTCTCCCAGAATATCGACGTCCTGGTCCTCCTTCCCCACGATACCGACGAGCTCGCCGAGGTCGCCCGGGCGGCACTGGATCGCGACATTCCGGTGATCTCCTACGACCGACTTATCCAGGGGGTGCCGGTAACCGCGTTCATCTCCTTCGACAACGAAGAGGTGGGACGCCTGTTCGGTCGCGCTCTCACCGAGACGGTACCCCAGGGACGGTACCTGATCGTCAACGGGTCCGTTCGTGACAACAACAGCTACCGTGTCAACGATGGTCTCCACGAGGTGCTCAGGCCTTTCATCGAGTCCGGAGCGATCGAGATCGTCGAGGAGATCTGGCTCGAGGCGTGGAGCTCCGACGAGGCGCGGGAGCGGATCGGTGCGGTCCTCGAGGAGACGACCGATATCGACGCGATCTCCGCGGGAAACGACCAGATCGCCAACGCCGCGATCCAGCTCCTTGCGGAGCGACGCCTCGCGGGTCAGGTCGCGGTAGTGGGACAGGACGCGGACCTGTTGTCGACACAGCGCGTCGTTGAAGGGCTCCAGCTGATGACGGTGTACAAGCCGATCCACCGCCTCGCGTCCCGGGCGGCGGAGCTTGCCGTCGCAATCGCCGAAGGAGACCCTCCCGAACCGGACCGGTACGTCACCAACGGGGGCGGTTCCGATATCCCCTACTACGTCGAGGAACCGACGGCGGTGTTCCGGCACAACATGGACGAAACGATTATCCGCGACGGATTTCACAGCGCCGAAGACGTATACCGTACGATCGGGCCCGACACGCCACCGGATAGCGGCACCGGCGACGAGAGCACCGAAAACTCCGCTGACTGAAGCGGCGCCGGAACCGCCCGGTTCACGGCGCGTTGCCCGTCGTACAGGTGGCCCGTCGAATCGTACAAAATCAACCTTCGATTGGTGCTATTTCTCACCCTCGCCGGAGAGGAAGTCCGGATCTCTACAGATGATGGAAAAACTTTCTCGTATCGTATCGGGACGACTCGTTTCACAATACGATAAATCTCAAACACAAAGGAGTGTTGTATGAAACGATTGGTTCTTCTAACCCTCGCCCTCGCGATCGCGACGGGTATGGTATTTGCGTCCGGCCAGGGTGAAGGCGGCATGATCGACATCGGTATCGCGATGCCCGAAACCCACGTCGAACGCTGGCAGCGCGACGGTGAAGCCCTTCTCGAAGGTGCTGAGGACGCGGGATACGCCGCCGAAGTTACCTACGGTGACGCCGACCAGGGCCTTCAGAACGAGCAGATCCAGAACATGATCACCAAAGGTGCGAAGGTGCTCATCGTCGGTAGCGTCAACGAAGGTGTAAACTCCGTCGTCGCTGAAGCCGCCGAAGAGGACATCATCGTGATCGCCTACGACCGGCTCATCACCGGCTCCGACGATTACGACTACTACATCACCTTCGACAACTTCCGCGTTGGTGAGTTCCAGGGACAGGCGATCGTCGATGCTCTCGATCTCGAGAACGCCTCCGAGGATGATCCGAAGTACATCACCCTCTTCGCCGGTTCCCCCACGGATAACAACGCGAACTTCTTCTTTGACGGCGCGATGTCACGGCTTCGCCCCTTCATCGAGGACGGCGTAGTCGAAGTTGTCGGCCCCGCTCCGATGGATTCATCGAGCTCCGATTTCACCCGGATCGCCACTGAGAACTGGCGCGCCGAAGTTGCCAAGGCTCGCATGGAGAACCTTCTCAGCAACGACGCCCTCGACGTGACCCTCGACGCGGTTCTCGCGCCGAACGACACCCTCGCCCGGGCGATCATCGAAGCGCTCTCCGCCGACGACAAATACGACACCACCGACACCCTTCCGGTTGTTACCGGTCAGGACGGTGAGCTCTCGTCGGTAAAGATGATCCGCGACGGTGAACAGTACATGACCGTCTTCAAGGATACCCGTGACCTCGCAGCCGGTGCGGTTGCCCTCGCGGACGCCCTTCTTCAGGGTGAGGATTCCCCGAGCATTGACGGTGCCCGCCTCGACACCGAGACCTACGACACCGGCGTAAAAGTGGTGAACTCCTACCTCCTCGAACCGGTGAACGTCAACGCTGATAACTGGGAAGAAGTGATGATCGGTAGCGGATACTACTCCGAGAGCGATTTCGAGTAATAGCTGCTATACTTCTGACTGCAGTTCGGCTCAATACCCCGGGTACGCATCGACGCGGGCCCGGGGTGGGCCGTATCTTTTTCTTTCAGGACGGATCGAATGAGCAGCGACAATATCCTTGAAGTACAAAACGTCACCAAAGAATTTCCGGGGGTTCGCGCTCTCGACAACGTGAGTTTTGAGGTGAAAACGGGGGAGATCCACGGGATCTGCGGCGAAAACGGCGCCGGCAAATCAACCCTTATGGGGGTGATCAGCGGGGTCCATCCCACCGGCAGTTACGAGGGAACCGTAATAGTACACGGTCACGAGGCGCACTTTCGCAGCGTCCGGGACAGCGAGAAAGTGGGCCTGGCGATCATCCACCAGGAACTTGCCCTCAGCCCGTACCTCTCGATCTACGAGAACATGTTTCTCGGCCATGCGAAGACGAAGTTCGGTATCCTGGACTGGGACCAGCTTCTCCACGAATCACGACAGTACCTCCGACGCGTCGGCCTCACTGAACCACCGGAGACGATCGTCAGCAAGATGGGCGTCGGCAAACAGCAGCTCGTCGAGATCGCACGGGCTCTTTCGAAAAAAACTCAGATCCTGATCCTCGACGAACCGACAGCTTCCCTCAACGACGACGAGAGTGAAGCGCTCCTGGACCTGATCCTGGAGCTCAAGAACGAGGGCCTCACGTGCATCCTCATTTCCCACAAGCTGAACGAGGTGCTCCGTGTTGCCGACCATATCACCGTCATGCGTGACGGCCGCTCGATCCGCACCTACGACACCCGCGCCGAAGAGGTAACTCGGTCGATGCTGATCAAGGACATGGTCGGCCGCGAGATGAACGCCCTCTATCCCGAAAAAACCCCCAACATCGGTGATGTCGTCTTCGAGGTGAAAGACTGGACCGTGTATCACCCGGAGTACCACGATACCCGCGTCGTCGACAACGCGTCGTTCAACGTACGGAAGGGAGAAATTCTTGCCTTCTGCGGACCGATGGGCGCGGGACGGACGGAGCTGATGATGAGCCTCTTCGGAAAGTCCTACGGGTCAAACTCGGAGGGTACGGCGTATCTTCACGGCAACAAGATCGAGTTCGCCTCCCCTCGGGATGCGATAGAAAAGGGACTCGGCTACGTATCGGAGGACCGCAAGAGTCTCGGGCTGATCCTGATCCAGGACGTAAAGACGAACATCACCAATTCGAGTCTCAAGAAGCTGTCGCGGTGGGGTATCGTCGATGAAGATCAGGCAAACATCGAGGCCGAACGGTACCGGAAAGCTCTCAATATCAAGACACCGTCGATCACGCAACTCGTTCGGAATCTGAGCGGGGGAAACCAGCAGAAGGTCGTCCTCAGCCGGAGCCTCCTGGCGGAACCGGAGATCTTCATCGTTGACGAACCGACCCGGGGCATTGACGTAGGAGCGAAATACGAGATCTATACGATACTCAACGACCTGGCGGCTCAGGGCAAGAGTATTATCATGATCACCTCGGAACTCCCCGAGGCGATCGGTATGGCGGACAGGATCTACGTCATGAACGAGGGAAAGATAAAAGGTGTCCTCGACCGTGGCGAAGCAACCCAGGAAGGCATCATGCACATGGCCCTGAGTTAGGAACGGAGAAAAAAGCTATGGCGGACAAGAATCTGACGGCCCATACGATGACGTTCAGTCAGCTGTTGAAAAAGAACGTACGAAGTTACTCGATGTTCATCATGCTGGCTCTCATCTTCATCGTCTTTTCGGTACTCACCAGCGGGATCAACTTCTCCCCGCGGAACGTAGCCAATATTTTCATGCAGAACAGCTACATCCTGATCCTTGCATCGGGCATGGTTCTGGTCATCATCATCGGCAATATCGACCTTTCCGTCGGTTCCATCGCCGCGTTTACCGGCGCGATTGCTGCGATGATCTATAACACCGGGATCGGACTGATACCGACGGTGATCCTGACGATGCTGATCGGGTCGGTTATCGGTATCTGGCAGGGATACTGGATCGCCTACATGCGGGTGCCGTCCTTTATCGTGACCCTCTCGGGGATGCTCCTCTTCCGGGGACTCACGTACGTGATCACCAACGTCTCCCCGATCTCACTGAGGGACGAAGGGTTCGCCCGGATAACATCGGGATTCATTTCTTCCGAGAACCTGATGATCGGAGACGTACACCTTCTGCCCTGGCTCGTCGGTGCCGCTCTGGCTGTCTTCATGGTGGTATCGGCCCTTTCGGCGCGGAAGACCAAGCTGCGAAAAGGATTCACGATCGAACCGGTCGCCGCCTTCATCCTCCGAAACCTCTTTGTGGTCGGCCTCATCGCGATCCTCTCCTGGAAGTTCGCGAATTTCCGGGGATTGCCGATCGTCGGTATCCTTCTTGCGATCGTCGTTTCGATCCTCACCTTCGTCACCAACCGCACCGTCTTCGGTCGCTACGTGTACGCCGTTGGAGGAAACGCACGATCCGCAAAGCTCTCCGGTATCAACGCGGAGATGGTCGAGTTTTTCGTCTTCGTCCTGATGGGCAGCCTCGCCGGACTCGCGGGTCTCGTATTCGCCGGGTACATGAACTCCGCCCTCCCCCAGGCGGGACAACTCTTCGAACTCGACGCGATCGCTTCCGTGTTCATCGGTGGCGCATCGATGAGCGGCGGGATCGGAACGGTGATCGGAGCGATCGTCGGTGGTCTCGTCATGGGTGTTATTAACAACGGGATGTCCCTGATGAATATCGGCGCCGACTGGCAGTACGTGGTCAAGGCCCTCGTCCTGCTCCTCGCGGTGTTCTATGACATCTATACCCGACAGAAAGCGGGGCTGGCGTAAACCAGACGCAAGGCGGGGCCGGCGTAACGCGCCACCCCGCTCCGCCGGAGCGCCGTATACGTACAGGGGCCGCTCCGGTTTGTTTTCACTCTCTCACCTACAACGATCCATGGTCGCTTTTCAACGTGGGTGAGATCACCGGTACGATCTCACCCATCGTGATTCCGACGAACTCGATC
>JBKHFT010000059.1:0-17199 GCA_046540055.1 Alkalispirochaeta sp. | reverse complement strand
CTGGCGCAATCAGTAGTACGCTTCGGGATTGTTGTATCGTCCGGGATCGACGAAGGGTGGAACGTCACCGAGGTGAAAGCTTACACTCACCTGGATCCGTTCACGACGATAATCAGCGGGTAGCCTGGAAACCGTCGCATCCACGGGACGCATCGGACCCGATAGCAAGCTTCCATCGGGGATTACGATCTTTGTCATTGGCAAACTGCGGGTTACCATAACGATCAGAGAGCTCACCCCGAACCAGGGCGTCTCGATCCAGTACTGTTCGGTGACACGGAGCAGACGGAGTTCCTCGTCCGTTTGCTCCGTCGAAAAGCCCGATATCAACGCGTCGCCGCCGGCCCCGCCCTCCTCGCCGCCGGTCCGATCGCCGCCGGATCCCTCTTCTCCCGATCGCGCCGTCGAGTCGCCGCCATCGTCGCCACTCTCGTCGGAACGATCCCTCCCGTTTTCCCCGGACTCGTCGCCGGTCTCGCCGGATTCGCCCTCGGAGGGGGGTGCCGACCGTTCAAGCAACGCGTGCCACTGCGCCTGACTGGCGCACCCACCGAAGAGACCGGTGAGGACAACCGCTGCTGCGAATACCGCGATAGATCGGAGAATCCCGGAGATAAAAGGTTGCGGGTACCGTGACGCATTCTTCATCGTGTCCACTCGTTCATCTCCAGTATATCCGTTTTTCCCGCTTTGTGCCCGCCGCTGATTGTGCTATTCTCACGGCGATGGCGAAGTACGACGAAAGCTCTATCAAGACCCTCTCGAGCCTCGAACACATCCGTCTGCGGAGCGGTATGTACATCGGACGCCTTGGAGACGGGAGCAACTTCAACGACGGGATCTACATCCTCCTCAAAGAGGTCGTCGACAACTCGATCGACGAGTTCATCATGGGCCACGGCAAGAAGATCGAGATCAAACGCGACGACGACGGCTCAATCACCGTCCGGGACTACGGCCGGGGTATCCCCCTCGGAAAACTCACCGAAGCGGTGAGCCGGATCAATACCGGCGCCAAATACAACGACGACGTGTTCCAGTTCTCCGTGGGCCTCAACGGCGTCGGTACCAAAGCGGTGAACGCCCTCTCGGAACATTTCCTTGCGGTCTCCTTCCGGGAAGGAAAGTACGCCGAGGCGATCTTCGAACGGGGAGTCCTCAAGAAAGAGAAAAAGGGCAAGACCGACAAGTACCGCGACGGCACGTACATCAAGTTCCGTCCCGACCGGGAACTCTTCGGCGAGTTCACCTACAACGAAGAGTTCATTCTCCAGCGCCTGTGGAACTACGCGTACCTCAACGCGGGCCTTACGATCCTCTACAACAAGGAGAAAATTGTCTCCGAGGGGGGCCTCCGGGACCTTCTTACCGCCGAGGTCGGCGACAACGCCCTCTACGAGCCCACTCATCTCAGGCAGGAGCGTCTCGAGTTCGCCTTTACCCACACCACCAGCTACGGCGAGACCTACTGGTCCTTCGTGAACGGCCAGTTCACCTCCGACGGCGGTACCCACCAGAGCGCGTTCCGGGAGGGGATCCTCAAGGGGGTCAACGAGTTCTACAGAAAGAACTACGCCGGCGAGGACGTCCGGGAGGGGATCGCCGGAGCGGTGGCGATCAGGATCAAGGATCCCCAGTTCGAGGGACAGACGAAGAACAAGCTCGGGAACTCCGATGTCCGCTCCTGGATCGTCAACGAGGTGCGCCTCGCGGTGGTCGACTTCCTCCACAAAAACAAGGACGCCGCCAGGAAGCTTGAACACAAGATCACCCAGAACGAAAAGCTCCGGAAAGAGCTCAATGCGGTCCGGAAAGAGAGCCGCGAGGCGGCGAAACGGGTCGCCCTGAAGATTCCCAAGCTCAAGGATTGCAAGTACCACCTCGGAGACAAGCACAAACTCGCCGAAGAGTCGACGATCTTCATCACCGAGGGAGACAGCGCCACCGGAAGTATGGTCGCCTCCCGCAACGTCTACACCCAGGCGATCTTCTCCCTCCGGGGAAAACCGCAGAACATGTTTGCCCGGAAGCGAAGCGAAATCTACCGCAACGAAGAGCTCTACAACATGATGATGGCCCTCGGGATCGAGGAAGACATCTCCGGGCTCCGATACAACCGCATCGTCTGCACTACCGACGCCGACCACGACGGCTTCCACATCAGAAACCTCCTCCTCACCTTCTTCCTCCAGTACTTCGAGGAGCTCGTGGTCGCGGGGCATATCTACATCCTCGAGACCCCCCTCTTCCGGGTCCGGAACAAAAAGGAAACGCGGTACTGCTACTCCCCCGGCGAGCGCGACACCGCCCTCGCGGAGATCCGCGGCGCCGAAGTCACCCGCTTCAAGGGCCTCGGAGAGATCTCACCGAAAGAGTTCGGACAGTTCATCGGCGAGGATATGCGCCTCGTTCCGGTGAACGTCAAGACGATCAAGGGGATCCAGGAGACCCTCGAGTTCTACATGGGCAAAAACACCCCGGAGCGGCGCACCTTCATCATGGAGAACCTGATCGAGGTATAGCAGCTGGTCGGGTACCGTGGCAGGTATAGTCGAACTGGCGTTCTGCGGAGCGCCGCCGCGTCCTGTGGTGGGTCATCCGGCTCGCTCGGCGAACCATTTCCGCGCCAGCGTCACCTCGTCCATCCCGAAGCGGTGTCCCGCCTGTGCCCAGTTCACCGAGAGGTCCGCGCCGCTCTCCCCGAGGAGGGCGATCAGCTCCCGGGTGGAATCACCGGGGATCATCGTGTCCTCCGTCCCCGCCATCACGAGGATCGGCTTCTCCGACAGATCCGGAGCTGTGGTCGGGGTGAGGGGCAGCATCGGACGCATCAGGATCGCTCCGGCAAAGATTTCGGGATACCGCAGAAGCATCGCCGCCGCCATATTTGCGCCGTTTGAGAATCCGAGGGCCCACAGCGGCCGGCCGGAGATCCCGTGGCGTTCCCGCATCGCCGGGAGAAAGGTCGCGAGTTCGGCGCTGCGGCGGATAATATCGGCAACGTCGAGGACACCTTCGGCATGGCGTGCGAACCATCGATTCATTCCCCCCTCCGGAGCCCGTCCCCGGGCACTGACAAGGAACGAGCGGGGAGCCACGTACCGCCCAAGTTCGAGGAGGTCGTACTCATCCCCTCCCGTTCCGTGAAGGAGGAAGAGGGGAGGGGTGGTGTTGTCACCTCCGGCATCCGGGGCGCCGGCCCCGTCGGAGTGCGCCCCGTCATCAGTAACGCTTCCGGCGGGCGATACGGCTCCGTCCACCACATAGGAGAACCCCTCCAGAGGTTCCATCGTCTGCGGTCCTTCTGCCATCACCGTCCTCCTGTGGCCGGTACCGGCATCGTCAGAGGTGGAAGGATCGCTTCGATCTTCCCTCGCTGCTCTTCGTACCAGGGAGGCAACACCAACGTCTCCCCGAGATGCGCCATATCCTCATCCACCCCGAACCCGGGACCGTCGGTGGCAACTTCACAGAGCGCTCCCGAGGGCTCCCGGACATAGACCGACTTGAACCAGAAGCGGTCGATAATTCCCGAGCCCCTGCCCCCTGCGCCGGCGATCTGCCACTCCACCGAGCGGTGCGCCGCGTCGTCGGGGACGCGGAATGCCACGTGGTGCACTGCGCCGACACCCCAGCTGCCCCGGCGCGCGTCGGGATCGACGATCAGGTCGAGGCGCTGCCCCCCGGCACCGTCCCCGACGGTGTACCGTCGCCGTCCGTCCTCCTCGGCGTGAAATGAAAACCCGAATGCGTCCGCAAGAAAACGGGTCGTCGCCTCCTCATCACGGAGCGTCAGCGTCACTCCTCCAAGAGCTCGAATCTGCCGTTCTACAGGGACCGGCGAATCCTGCCACGGTGCGAAGGGCTGGTCCTCCGAGATCTTCGTCTCCGTCAGGGAGAGAACCATCCCGTGGGGGTCGGTAAAGGTGAGAACCTCCTCACCGAACCGCGTCTCCCGGGGCCCGACGGTGACACCTGCGTCACGAAGGCGCGCCTCCCACCAGTCGATCGATCCCGGGGGGATCACGAACGACACCTCACCCCACACCCCGGTGCCGGTCTCGCCTGGACCCATCCCGGGCCACGGGAAGAAGGTGAGATCCGTACCGGGGTTTCCTTTCCCGTCGGCAAAGAACAGGTGGTACGTGTCCGGGGCGTCCTGATTGATCGATCGCTTCACGAGGCGCAGTCCCAGAGTGCCGACGTAGAAATCAAGGTTCTCCTGCGGCGCCCCGGCGATCGCGGTGATATGGTGAATTCCGGTTACATCGGTACGTACTTCCGACATATTCAACTCCTGTGCGTTGGTAATAAATGTGTCCGTACAAGGTCCGATATCTGAGTAATAACGTCAACTTTGTGGCGTCGGGCGGTCTACGGTGCCGATCGATTTCCGGTATCGGTTTGTCCCGGGCGCGGGTCGCGCTGCGGCGCGCGGCGATGCACGGTACCGGCGGGTTTACCGATTCGCGTCGAATTGTGCGCTGAACCAGTCGAGGGCGACCGTCTCCTGGATATACCATTCCTCATCGGAAAGGTTCAGAAACGCATGGTTCCCGCCGGGCCAGAGCACGAGCTCCACCTCGCCCCCCGCCGCCTCCAGCGCCGCTGCATAACGAATCGACTGGTCGACATGGACCATCTCGTCCTCGTCGCCGTGAAAGAGCAGTACCGGCGGGGTCTGCGGAGACACATACCGGATCGGACTCAATCCCCGGAGGCGTCGCTCCGGAAAGACGCGGAAACTGCCGGAGTTCCCGAAGGCGTCGCCGTCACGCATCGTAACGAGATCCGTCGGAGCGCACTCGGCGAAGATAAAGGCGAACCGATCCCGGGGGTTGTCGTCGATAATGCGCTCCGCCGCGAGAAGCCCGACGTGGCCCCCGGCGGAGACGCCGTACACACCGATCCTGGTCGGATCCCATCCGTAGACCGCACCGTTCTTGCGGACCCACCGGAGCGCCTCCTCCGCCTGTTTCACCGGACCGCCGAGACCCCGTAAGAACGACGTCGTGTAGTTCACCGAGACGACGAACCACCCCCGTTCCCGCATCCTTCGGAGAAACCGGTCGACGATCAGGATCGTGACCTTGTCACCCCGGAGCCACGAGCCGCCGTGGAAGAAGACGATGACCGGTGCCGGGGCGGACAGCACTGGACGTCCTTCGAGCGATTCGCTGCGCCCCCCGTCGCCCGACGTCGTGCGATCGGACCCGGCTCTTCCCTCCCTGCCGGAATCCGTCAGGTGCGGAAGGGGGCCGTAAATATCGAGTGTATAGCGTCGCAGCAGCTCCCGATCGTACTCGACATCCAGTCGTACCGGCTCCGACGGGGCGGGACGACTGCGGGAGACTTCGATCAGTTCCGCGATCGTGTCAGGCGGGGGCAAAAAGAACTGTTGCGCCGGCGGAAACGTCGCGATCACGATCAGTGCAATCGGGACGGCGATCACGGTGCCGATTATCGTTAATGTCGAGGGCGATCCGCCGGAACCTAAGGTTGCCGGGTGACGTCGCAAGGGAGAAAAACCACGAATCATACGGTCCACTATAGCAGAAGATGGTGCCATTTTTTTTGATATTCAGGTACACTGACTACCATGGCCGATAAATCTCAAACACCCAACGTTGGGACTCGAATCCGCTTTCTCCGCGAACAACAGGGACTCTCGTTACGTGCCCTCGCAGGGAAGAGCGGACTGTCGGTAAACGCGATCGGTATGATCGAACGGGGCGAGAACTCTCCGACGGTGTCCTCCCTTCACAACCTCGCGAACGCCCTGGAGGTGCGGATCGTCGATTTCTTCGAAGAACCCCACGAGTATTCCACCGTGTTCGTGAAAAAACATCAGCGCCTCGCCACCCGGGGAGATGATGTCACGATGGAGAGCCTCGGATACGGCATCCGGAACCAGCAGCTCGAACCGTTTCTGGTGACCCTTCAACCGGGTGGAGCAGGAAACGCCGCCGCCGGAATCGACCGGCGTGACCCGGGTTCGGTGTCGGGTGATACGGAACGCGACGAAGGACACCACGGGGAGACCGTGGAGCACCCGGGGCAGGAGTTCGTCTACTGCGTTCGCGGCGAAGTGGTTTACCAGGTCGGTGAGTCCGATTATGTCCTCGAGGAGGGCGACAGCATCCTCTTCGATGCGACTCAACCGCACCGCTTCCGTAACGACGGAACCACGCCGACGCAACTGATCATCGTGTTTCAGGCGAGCGACGGAACCCATATCGCCCGGGAGCGCCACCTCAACGCATAGAGCTGCTCCCGCAGTGGCTCGCGGCACTCCCGGCGTTACGCGGCACCCCCGGCGTCGCGCGCCTCCCGCCCACGTGACAACCCTCGCGTTTTCGTGGAAAATCTGCGGCGATGGCGTACGTCAACACACTGTTCAACCGCAACTTCCTCGAATACGCAAGCTACGTAATCAAAGACCGGGCGATCCCGCACCTCGACGACGGGCTCAAACCGGTACAGCGACGCATCCTCCACTCCCTTCTCGAGATCGACGACGGCAAGTTCCACAAAGTCGCCAACGTGGTGGGCCACGCGATGAAGTACCACCCCCACGGAGACGCGTCGATCTACGAGGCGCTGGTAGTCCTCGCCAACAAAGAGATCTTCATCGACAAACAGGGAAATTTCGGCAATATCCTCACCGGCGACTCCGCCTCCGCGGCGCGGTATATCGAGTGCCGCATCGACCCGATCGCCCGGGAGATCCTCTGGCGTCCGGAACTGACGGAGTACATGGACAGTTACGACGGCCGCAACCGGGAACCGGTGGTGTTCCCCGCCAAGATTCCCCTCGTACTGATCCTCGGCGCCGAAGGGATCGCCGTCGGTATGTCCACCCGCATCCTTCCCCACAACTTCCGGGAGGTGATCGAAGCGGTTCAGGCGTACCTCCGGGGTGAACAGGTTCAGCTCTTCCCCGACTTTCCCTCTGCGGGCCTTATGGACGTCTCGGAGTACGCCGACGGGCAGGGTAAAGTCCTCGTCCGGGCCCGACTGGACACCTCCGACGAAAAGCGGATCGTCATCCGGGAGGTTCCCTTCGGAACCACCACAGAGAGCCTTATCACCTCTATCGAGAACGCCGCCAAACGGGGAAAGATCAAGATCGCCCAGATCAACGACTACACATCGGAGAACGTCGAGATCGAGATCAAGCTCCCCCGGGGTGTGTATACCCAGGACGTCGTCGACGGCCTCTTCGCCTTCACCGACTGCGAGCAGTCGATCTCGGTAAACCTTCTCGTTATCGACCGGGAGAAACCGCGGCTCATGACGGTGAGCGAAGTAATCGCCCACCACGCCGGGCGCCTCACCAGACTCCTCAAGAAGGAACTCGAACACGAGCGCGAAGCGCTTACCGACCGCCTGCACATGCGTACCCTCGAGCGGATCTTTATCGAGGAACGGATCTACAAGCGAATCGAAGAGGAACGCACCCACGAAGGGGTCCACGAAGCGGTTCTAACCGGGTTCGAACCGTTCAAGGCGGAACTGATCCGTCCGATCACCGACGAGGATATCGAACGCCTCCTGAAAATCCCGATCCGCAGGATCTCTCTCTACGACATCGAGAAAAATCGCGAAGAGGTCGAGCAGATCCGCGACCGCCTCGACGAGATCAGGAAACACCTGAGGAACCTCACCGCCTACGCCCTCGCGTTCCTCGACGGTGTTCTCGAGCGCCACGGCGCCCGCTTCCCTCGCCTCACCGAGATCACCGGATTCGACAAGGTCGATATCAGGGGGGCGGCGGTACGGGATCGCACCCTCATGTACGACCCGGAGAGCGGCTACCTCGGTACCGACCTCGGGTCCCACGCCAGGAGTGCCGTCGAGCTTGAACAGGTTTCACCCTACGACCGCGTCCTCGTGATCGAGGAAAGCGGCACCTACCGCGTCATCGACGTGCCGGAGAAGCTCTTTGTCGGGAAGGGGATGCTCTACGCCGGCCTCGCCGACAAGGACTCCCTGGCGGAGCGGGTCTTCACGATCGTCTACCGCAACGGTGAAGGGGAGACGTACCTCAAACGGTGCACGATCGAGCAGTACATCCTCGGGAAGACGTACCGGATCGTCCCCGACGGCGCCCGTCCCCTCCTGCTGACCACCCGGGACAACGTGATCGTCCGCCTACGGTACAGGAAAAAACCGCGAATGCAGAAACTCGAGGACGACTTCCCCGTCGATGACTACCTCGTCAAAGGGGTCCGCGCCGCAGGGGTACGCCTCTCTCCGAAAGAGGTCTCCTCCGTCAGGCTCCTCGCCAACCGCGCCACCACGGGACGGAAGCAGAAGTAAATCGTCCCGGTACCGATTCCGATCTTTCATTCGAACTTCGTTCTGCAGAGCTGTCTATCGGGGCCCGAGAGTGTGCTCCGGATCGCGGGATAACACCCCGACCTGCAATGTCGACGATCCCGTCCCTGCGGATTCCAGGGACGGGATGAACCGGAAACTGTGTCTGGTGTCCCGTCTCTGCGTGTCGGATAGCGCCTATCCGAGCGCCTCGAGGGCGCTTCTCAGGCGTTCAATACCGCGTTCGCACTCCTCGGTGGAGCAGGAGTAGGCGATCCGTACGTGCCCCTCCCCGGCGCTGCCGAAGACGCTTCCCGCGACGGTGGCGATGCCGTGGTCAAAGAGCAGGTAGTCGGCGATCTCTTTGGAGCTCTTCCCGAAGGCCGAGAGGTTCGGGAACGCGTAGAACGCGCCGTCGGGCACCGCCAGGGTTACCCCCGGTATCGACTGCAACCCCTCGACGATGATCTTCCGGCGGGCGCCGAACTCGGCGATCCGTTTATCGATCTCCGTCTGGTCCCCCGACAGTGCGGCGGCGGCGCCGTGCTGGATGAAGGTGTTTACACATACCGTCGTGTACTGACGGATCTTCAAGAGGTGCATCGTCAGCTCCGGACTCGCCACGGTCCACCCGAGGCGCCACCCGTCCATGCTGTACGTCTTGGAGAAGCCGTTGATCACGATCGTCCGCTCCGCCATCCCCGGGAGGGAGTAGATCGTCGGTGATGTTTCACCGTCACCGAAGTAGATACGGTTGTAGATCTCGTCGCTGATCACGATCAGATTGTGTCTGATCGCCAGTTCCGCGATCGCCTTCAGGTTTTCCATCGGCTCCGTACATCCTGTCGGGTTCCCCGGAGAGGTGACGCAGATCATCTTGGTCCGGGGAGTGATCTTTTCGGCGACGAGCTCCGCTTTGAGGGAGAAATTGTCTTTCTCGGAGGTCTCGACCTCGACCGGTACACCACCGGCGAGAGCGACCGTCGATTTGTAGTGGTGCCAGTTGGGGTTGGGGATGATCACCTCATCACCGGGGTTGATGAACGCCATCATCGATACCATGATCCCCTCGTTGGCGCCGGCCATGACGATCACCTGCGTCTCCTGATCGACATCGAGGCCGCTGTCGATCTTTGCCCGGGCAGCGATCGCTTTCCGGAGGGCCGGAACGCCCCGGTTGGGAGCGTAGTGAACCTCACCTCGCTGCATCGACGCCGCAGCAGCGTCTTTGGCGGTCTGGAGAGAATCAAAATCGGTCCGTCCGATCTGCCAGTGGATCACGTCACGCCCTTCGTCCTCCAGCTTCTTTACCGCGTCAAAGACGCGTCGGATACCGGAAAACGGAACGGTCGACAGGCGGTCGGCGCCGAGATCGGCGGGGCTTTTCGTTTCACTCATCGTCGTGCTCTCCTCATCTATTTGTGTTTGCGCAGGATAACCCGGCCGTAGTCGGCGGGGTCTATGATCGCCTGCACGATGACAGGACCATCCGACGCGAATGCATCGTCGAGGGCCTTCTCGAAGGATGCCGCATCGGTGGCGCGCAGCACCGGAACGTCAAAGATGGAGTCCGCGTACACCGGCTCGTCCTCTTTCTCGTACAGTGCAACACCGTAATGATCGAGCTCCTTCTTCTGCTGCTTCAGGTTGATCAGCTCGAGACTCCGGTCCGAAAGAAGGACAAATACGATCCGCTTCCCGATCCGCTTCGCCGTGGCCATTTCACCGGCCATCATCAGGAACCCACCGTCTCCGGTGACACAGACAACCTCTTTTTCCGGGCTCCCTACCTTCGCCCCGAGGGCGGAGGGGACGCCGAAGCCCATCGATGACCAGCCGTTGTCCATGATCTGGGTGTACCGCGCCGGGGTCGGCCACATCTGGCCGATCAGGTGGGTGTGGGCACCAACGTCGCAGGTCATGATTCCGTCGGCAGGCAGCTTCTTCCGAAGGATTTCCAGCACCGCGATCGGTCCGAATACATCGGCGGTCGGGGTAAACTGGGCGAACATATCCGCGGTCCGCTTCTTGAGTGCTGCCATATCCCAGGTGGAACCGATCGAGCTCAACTCGAGAAGTCTGTTCAGCGCCGGTTCGATCGCGCCGATCACGTTCGACACCTCCGGATACTGGACCTGGTCGATGTCGGCAGGAACGGTGTCGATATTCACCAACGGAACCTCGGGCATCCACGACTCGAAATTGAACTCCACCGGGTCGTATCCGATCCCGACGACGAGGTCCGCCTGTTTGTGCGTTTCCGCAACGCGGTCGCTCAGGGCGTGAAAGAGCACGCCCGCGTATGAAGGGTGGTCTTCCTGAATAAGCCCCTTTGCCATCGGGGTCAGGACGACGGGAACGTTGTGCTTCTCGGCGATGCGCCGGATCAGATCTCCCGCGTCCGCTCGTACCGCACCGAGGCCGATCGCGAGAACCGGCTGTTTCGCCGCGGCAAACTGCTTGACCATCACGGTGAGGGCAGCCTCGCTCGGTGCCGGTGTGACGGGGGTTTTTCCTGTTGCGCCGGTCCCCTGTTGTGGGGCGGCCCGCTTCGTCCCGACGTCTTCAGGAAGACCGATATGGACCGGACCGGGGCGTTCCGATGTCGCGATCGCGTAGGCCTTGTCCATCGTGGAACGGACGGTGTCCGCTTCGAGACGGAACGTCGCCTTTGTGATCGGGCCATAAAGGGTCTGTTGATCGATCGCCATCTGCACCGTGCGTCCCAGCATCGATACCGACGGCTCAGTGGTGAAGGCGAACACCGGCGAGCGGTTCAGGTACGCCGCGCCGACACCGGTGGAGAGGTTCGTCGCACCCGGGCCGATCGTCGCGTAACACGCACCGGGGGCACCGGTAAACCAGGAGTACACCGAGGCCATAAATCCCGCGGTCGCTTCGTTACTGACCAGGATGAAATCGACTCCGCCGGTTCTCATTGCCTCCATGTAGGGGAGCCACGGGCCGCTCGGAGTTCCAAATACGTGCCGGATACCATGGTCCTTCAGCCAGCGAACCAGCTCAGCCGCGACGGTACCGTTGGTCTTGTCGTTGTGTGGTGATGTGCTCACGCCGTTCTCCCTTCGTTTGTCGCATCGACTCGCAGTCAATCATCGACGCGACTGCAGTATTGAAATATAATACCTCATACACGATATATAATATCGATACTGTATCATGGAACGATGGGGACGGCAATGGAAATCCGGCGTAAAATATTTCTTGCGCCGGTCTCGTGCATGTGATATCATAAATACCGCATTAGATATTATATCAAATACAAATTATAGATACGATATCGTACAACAAGCGTGGTCTCCCACAGACGAAAACTCCGGCGGCAGGTGTCCCGAGGAGAAGAAGTGAGGTGTATCGCGAGCGAACAGGATCGTGATACACCGCTCGTTGGGCACGAAGGCGAAGCTTCGTGGACTATCGAAAGACAGGAACGCCCGACGTAAATGCGACGGTCGCCGGTACGGCCGGATGCTGATCCCGTATCACGACGGTGCCAAAGCCATTTTTGGAGCAGGGGTGGATAGAAGGCTGAACCACCACCGTCCCGCCGGTTCTCCCTTGCGGGGAACCGGTTATTTCTCACGCTTCCGGTCACGGAAGCGGTTTTCGTATTCCCCGATCCGGAATACAATGGAGAACACCTTGGGCGTCGTTATGGAGAAATAGCATGGTAACCAAAAAGAAACCCCAAAAACCGACTCTCGTCTCCGTTCGGGATCAGATCTACGAAGGAATCAAGGAGATGATTCTCACCAACTCGTATGAGCCCGGCCAGATCCTGCAGATCGACCGTCTCGCTGATGAGTTCGGTGTCAGCAGCACCCCGATCCGGGAAGCGCTGATTCGCCTGGAGAGCTTCGGTCTGGTTACCCTTATCCCCAACAAGGGCGCCCGCGTTGCGGAGATCAGTATCAATGATGTAGAGCATACGTGGGAGATGCGCCTCCTCCTCGAACCTCACGCGGCGCGAATCTCCGCCGCTCTCCCGATCGACGCGGATATCACGCCGATCCATCGGACCGTTACGTGGATTCTCGAGGGCAACTACGATCTCGACACCTATATCGACAGCGATCTCAGACTGCACGAACTGCTGTACGTTCATCTTGCCAATCCGGTCCTGCGGGAGACGGTCCAGCGTGTTCATCAGTTGTCGATGCGGATGCGCTATTTCCCCGAGGGGTTCGCCCGGATGAAAGATTCGGTGATTCACCAGGTATCGGAAGAACACCTTGCGATTCTCAATGCTCTGCGCGACCATGACCCCGACGGCGCCTTCGAAGCGGTGAAAGCGCACATCACCCACGGGAAAGAGCGAGCCGTAGAATGTCTGCGCGAGGTCGAACCCCGTGGAGTTACCACCGATTGAACCATTAAAGTTGACATGAGACTATTAAAGTAATACGTTGTTGGTATACACCCTCTACCAAGGATATACCAATGCAGAAAACAGATGTACTTGTAATCGGCGGAAGCGCCGCCGGACTCGTTGCGGCTCAGGTCGGCAGGGCGAAGTTTGCAGATAAAGACTTCCTCGTCGTACGGGATACCCAGTCGGCCCTCATACCATGTGCAATCCCCTATATATTCGGAGAGATCGGAACCACCGATAACAACATCCTTCCCGACGGACTTGCCACAAAAAATGGTGCACGGATGATGATCGATCGTGTAACCGCGATCGATCGTGAAACGAAACGGGCCACCACCGAGGGAGGCGAGACGATCGAGTACGGAAAGGTGATCATCGCGACCGGTTCAAAACCGAAAGTCCCCGGCCGGCTCAAAGGTGCGGACCTCAAGAATGTGTTCACCGTTCCGAAGAACAAGGATTACATCGACGCGATGGTCAAAGAGATCAAGCCGAACTCAACCGTCGCGGTGATCGGAGCCGGTTTTATCGGTGTCGAACTCGCGGACCAGCTCCGACGGATGCCGATGGAGGTATACCTCATCGAGGTGATGCCCCACATTCTCGGAGCGGCCTTCGACGAGGAGATCGCCGTTGAAGCGGAACAAATGCTCACCGAAAAGGGTGTGCAACTCAGAACGGGGGTCGGCGTGTCGGAGATCACCGGAGAGGGGAGCGTCTCGGGGGTTACCCTCTCCAGTGGAGAAACCCTGAAAGTCGATGCCGTCGTCCTCGCGATAGGGTATGCGCCGGAAACGAAGCTCGCCTCCGATGCCGGGCTCCCTCTCAATGAGAACGGATTTATCGTCGTCGATGAGTATATGCGTACCAGCGATGGCGATGTTCTCGCTGTCGGGGACTGCGCGGCGAAACAGGATTTCATCACTCGTCGCCCCAGCGGTGTGATGCTCGCCTCCACGGCGTGCGCCGAGGCCCGGGTCGCCGCGATGAACCTCTACGGGCTCTGTTCGGTAAAAACCTTCGGTGGAACGATCGCCGTGTATTCCACCGCGATCGATGATACCGGGTTCGGAACCGCGGGGATTACCGCAGCGGCGGCGCGGAAGGAAGGGTTCGAGATCGTGATCGGCTCCTTCACCGGCGTTGATCGTCACCCCGGATCGCTTAACGACTCTCACAAGCAGACCGTTCGCCTCGTCGTTGCGAAGAACTGCGGCACAATCATCGGCGGTGGTGTCATCGGCGGAAAGAGCGCCGGAGAGCTGACGAACGTTCTGGGTATCGTGATCCAGAACAAGATGGGCGTCTCCGACCTTCTGACGATGCAGATCGGTACGCAACCGTGTCTGACCGCATCGCCGGCGGCGTATCCCCTCGTAAAGGCTGCCGAGGCGGCGTGGGATCAGATGTAGGTCCCCTGAACATTGGTCAACCCCTTCCGCGGATGCGGAAGGATGTTTTGTAGTTCCCTTGCCCGTCGGGCAGAGGGGGCGTGTATGCCGGCTCGGTCTGTCCGGCCTCTCGCCGGAGCCGGCGCGGCCGGGAGCGATACGCCTGTCGTTCCCGCGCCGCTTTTTTTTTGGCTAGAGGTCCCGCGTTTCCGGTGCCAGAAACAGCATCACCAGGGCGCCGAGAACACCGACACCACCGGTAATCATTACCGCCGGGGCGATCGCAAGCACCCCCGAGAGCGCTCCGATCGCTGCCGGGCCTATCGCGTGACCGAGATCTCCGTAGAGGCGCCACAATCCGAGGAACTGCGCCACCGACCGGTCCGGCGCGAGATCGGCACCCGTCGTCATGGCGATTCCCGCGCCGAACCCGTTCCCGAATCCGATAAGCGATGCGGCAAGGATGAAGAGCGGGAACGAACGTGCCCCGACAAGTGCAAAGAGTCCCGCGCTGAATACCCCGAGACAAAGACTCGCAGAGACTCTGCGCCCCCATCGATCCGATATGTACCCCGCCGGGGCAAAGAGCAGAAGATCGAAGACGGCGCCGATACTCATCGCTACACCGATCGTGCCGGGTGAGAATCCCTCCGCGGCGCCCCACAGAGGAAGCACGATCTCTCGGGACGATCGCAAGGCGGACAGGATCAGGATCGCAAAACCGACGGTACCGATCGCGCGCCACCTCCCGGAGAGCTCACGAAACAGGTCCCGTATCGCGCTCGTCGAAAAAGCGCCGATCGGTTGTGACGCCGTGACAGTCCCTTCAGAACCGCTGTATTGTTCCGGAGCATCGACGGGAGCCTCGTCCTTCGGCATACCGATCATAAACGCTACCATTCCGGCAGAGAGAGCAGCGACTCGCATGATGAAGATCGGGGGAACCCCGATCGTGTCTGCGACAAATCCTCCCGCGATCGGCCCGAGGAGACCGCCGAACCTGACCGACCCTCCCACTCCGGAGAGGGCACGTCCTCTGAGCTCGGGAGGTACCGACCTTCGCACCGTCGTCATGACGGTGGTTAACAGGATCGAGGTCGAGAAGCCGGAGAGAAACGTCAAAACGGTAATGACCGGTACGCTTCGCGAAAAGAAGAGGATCGCGTTTGAAAGGATCGCCACGGCGTAGGATGCGATCGTTGCACGTCGGAGTCCCCAGAAAGCGAGGAAGAAACCTCCCGGAAGATCGCTTGCCATCTGGCCGAATCCCTTCATCGCGACGATCACACCCACCGTCGATAGACCCGCCCCCAGCCCGGTCAGATACTGCGGAAATGCCGGCGTCAGCGCGGACCATGAGAAGGAGAGGAAGAGCACCGGCAGATAGGCAGGGGCCAGGAGATGGCGGAAGACGACGGAAGGCGAACCGTCAGGTGTCACGGAGCGTTCTCAGCGGGTTCTGACGGGAGTGCCGTCGGGACCGGGATAGCGTACTCGCGAGGGGTACTGGAACATGTCGATATCCCCCCCAACGGAACGGCGCAACGATGCCGTCGCCTCGTCGAGGGCGGTCCGGACTTCCGGTTCCGGCGTTGCTTCTGCGGCTGCGATCGTACGGGCGAGCTGTTCCTCCGTTCTCGCGCCGATGAGAGTGATGTCGATATAGGGGGACCCCGAAACGTACGCCACGGCAAGGTCGAGGAGAGGGCATTCGAACTGCCGGGAAAGCTTGAGAAGCCGCCGCAACGCGTCCGCGGTTTCACGGAAGAGATCAGGATCCCGGTACTCTTCGGTACCGCCGGATGCGGATCGGTGTCCCGTAAAATGGAGCGTCCGCTGCCGTCCTCGAGGGAACTCGGAGAGATCCCCGTATGTACCGGTAAGCAACCCCTGCTGTAACACGCTATAGGCAATCGTCTTTCGACCGACAATGTGGCTCGTCGTTGCGATGCCGGGGGTTCCCTTGGTGCCTCCGATATCCTCGATCCCACGCCACAGGAGGTTATACGGGATCTGGTTCGTTACGATCGGGTATTCCGCAGTCTCCTGTACATCGAATACGCCGAAGTTACATACGCCGATCTCTCCGATCGATCCCTCTTTCTTCAGCTCCAGAAACGTGTCGAGGGCGCGTCGCGTTTCCTCCGTGGTCGGCGCAGGCCAGTGGATCTGCATCAGATCGATACGATCACGACGGAGGCGTTTAATCGCGGTATAGACGGTATCCCGGAGGGATTCCCGGGACGCACCCTCCACTTTACATTTCGTCGCAACCGTGACGTTTGCCGCGCGGTCCGCCCCGAGTTCTTTGAGCGCGCGGCCCAGAATCGCTTCGCTTCTGCCGTCTCCGTAGGTCGGGGCGGTGTCGAACAGGGTGATGCCCCGGTCAACGGCGGCGTGTACGACCCGGCGACATGCGGACTCTTCGCTCTTCCCCCATATCGCGTCCCCCGCAAACGTCCACGTACCGAGAGCGAGGGATGAAACGTCTGGACCCGTCGCAGAAAGAGGGACCGATCTCATCGAATCACCGCCCTCCCGTGCCGCGCACCGCGTCGGCAAAAGATTCAAGGAGTTCCCGAGAGTTCTCCATCGTGATAAGGGGGTGGCCAATTACTACGTACGACGCCCCTCGTCGGACCGCCTCGACGCCCTGCTCGTTGGAAAACACCACCGGGCCGATCGGCAGGTTGGTGGCATCAACCAGTTCGTCGAGTCCCTCGAGGGGATCCGCGCTGGGGTTTCGCATCAATTCATCGATCGCGAGATGGAGCAATACGTAATCGGCGCCCATATCCTCCAGCTCTCGCACCCGGGTAGCGAACTCGGCGGTCGGAACGTTGAGCATGTCAACCTGGATCTCCACCCCTGCATCATGCCCCGATTCGATCGCTTTGAGAATACTCGCCTCGTTGGCGACGGCCATCACCGTGGCGACGTCCGCTCCAAGCTCCCCCGCTTTGCGGGCTGAGCACCTCGCGATGATATCGTGCAGCGCCGGCACCGTCCTTCCACCCTCGGCGCTCGCTTCTCGGTGTTATCGCACCATCCGGGACCGGTTAAAGGCGCTCACCAGCGCACCGATCCCGGCGGTGTCGA